>CAKZJM010000274.1 GCA_936943315.1 uncultured Methylophilus sp.
AGCGGCAAGCGCGCCATCTGGCGCCCTAGCTCGGTGATTTCGCGACGCTCGGTGACGGCACCCAGCTCTTGCAGCAACTGGTAACCGTCGCTGATCAGGCGTGAGGAAGGCGCTTCAATAAACGGGAATTCCGCGACATCGCCCAGGCGCAAATCGGCCATACGCAAAATCACGCTGGCCAGTGAGCTGCGCAGAATTTCAGGGTCAGTAAAGGCCGGACGCTGGTTAAAATCTTCTTCTGAATACAGGCGTACGCAAATACCGTTAGACACCCGGCCACAGCGCCCTGCCCGCTGCTTGGCTGCCGCCTGCGAGATCTTCTCGATCTGTAATTGTTCAACCTTGGCGCGCGGGCTATAACGGTTGACGCGCGCCAGGCCAGCATCAATCACATATTTAATCCCCGGCACTGTCAGCGAGGTCTCGGCGACGTTAGTCGCCAGCACGATACGGCGCTGACCGCTTGGGCGGAAAATCTTTTGCTGGTCTTCAATACTCAGCCGTGCAAATAGCGGCAAAATCTCAATAGATTTGAGCTTGGGCGAACGGCCCTGATACTTGCGTAAATGGTCAGCCGTATCGCGGATTTCGCGCTCACCGGGCAAAAATACCAAAATATCGCCATCCCCCAGGCGCAACAAATCGTCGGCCGTGTCGAGAATGGCATCCTCCATCACCTCTTCTTCGTCATCTTCCTCCAGCCAGCGCGTTTCGGTGCGCGGCGGCTTGCGCTTGATGCCCATCAGGTCCTGCGCAAAGCGGTCTATGTCGTCCAGCCCGTCATCAATCGGCACTTCGACGGCCACCATGGTGGTTTTGTTACCTAGCGGACGATAACGGATTTCAACCGGATACGTACGGCCACTGACCTCGATCACGGGCGCACCATCAAAATGGTTGGAAAAGCGATCCGCATCAATCGTCGCCGAGGTGACGATGATTTTCAAATCTGGCCGTTTCGGTAACAACTGCTTGAGGTAGCCGAGCAGGAAATCAATGTTCAGGCTGCGCTCGTGCGCCTCATCGATGATGATGGTGTCATAGCCATTGAGGAATTTATCGCTTTGCGTTTCTGCCAGCAAAATGCCGTCTGTCATCAGCTTGACGTAGCTTCGTTCCGAGAGCTTGTCGTTAAAACGGACTTTGTAACCCACTACCTCGCCCAGCGGGCTGTTCAGCTCCTGCGCAATGCGGGAGGCGACAGAACGGGCTGCAATCCGGCGTGGTTGGGTATGACCAATCAGCCCACTCACGCCACGCCCCAGCTCCAGGCAAATTTTGGGCAACTGTGTGGTTTTACCGGAGCCAGTTTCACCGCAGACAATCACCACCTGGTGTTTCTGGATGGCGGCGGCAATCTCTTCTTTCTTGCCACTGACAGGCAGTTCAGGCGGATATTCCGGCGTGGGCAACGCCGCCAGCCTGGCTTGCAGTTTTTGCTGTGACGCTTGAATTTTATGCGCAATATCGACCAGGGATTGATCGACAGGCTTGTTTTGTTTCAGCGCATCGCGCAACTGGTTCAAACGCCGTTTTAACGGGAAACGGTCGGCCAGCATGCACTGGGGGAGTTGCTTTTCGAGTTGGCTGATGAGTTGGATCGGAGAGACAGCGGTCATAGGGAGGAGATTTTAACATGGCATGGGGAGAGGCATGCAGGATGGCGGCTTACAAGTAGCTTAAGTTTGTTGATTGATAGCGTTGATTTTGCTTGTCATGGATTTAGTTTTCTTTGCTTGCACAGGTAGTGGTTATTTTTAATACGTTGTCGGATGTAGGGAGTATTTATTTCGCCTCTCGGCGAGTCACTTTCTGGTGCTTGTCCCCCAGAAAGTAACCAAAG
>CAKZJM010000275.1 GCA_936943315.1 uncultured Methylophilus sp.
CCATCTACACGGAACTGCTGGCCATTGCTATCCAGCCCCGGCGTCGCCACAGGAATAAACACGGATGGGGGAGTCTCAAACTTGCTGTCAGGGGCCCCGAGTACAATCACGGGCGCAGTGCCTGCGGGCGGCATGGCTTCAGGGCTATAACTATTCACCCACACCACCGCATCATGGCTTTCCCATTCTGGCGCATCAATAATCACGCCATTGAGCCAGGTATGCGCATAGTTGACGCTGGTATCGCCATCACTGCCACCCAGCGACAATCCCATGGCGCGGCTTTTCTGGTTAAGCGTCACCACGGTTTCGGTAATATTCTCAATGGTGAGTTCTGCGTGGTCGTAATGCAGGTCTTTGGAGACCCAGACCAGCGTGGCATATTTGGCTGCCTTCAAAGTGTCAGCCAACGTTTTCAGTTGGCTGACAGCAACCCCTGCCACCTTTTCAACCTGCACGGGTTTGTCCATCACCAGCGCCCGCAATGTTGCGACCACCTCCGGCAAATGTTCAGCGTCACATGCAATGACATCAGGCGCGCGGCCGTCTGGCGCCACACCTGGCTTGGTGTTTAGTTGGTCGCCGCCCAGGTAAATAATCTTGCGCGCTGCTGGCTCGGTAAACATGGCGTCATCAACCCACACTACCCGCTCAAAAAAACGGGCATTGTGTGTGACGACATCGGTGCCTACCATCAGAATCACGTCGGCACGGTTACGCACTTCGGTCAGGGTGGTGGTCTGCCAGCCACGGTGCTGCAACACTTTCATATTGCGCAAGGTGCTGCTGGCATTGAGATGTGTCATGGCTGCCCCGGTATGCTGAGCCAGACTGACCAGTGCACGTGCACCGTGCACATCAGTGCTGCTACCCGCTACCAGTGGCGTCTTGGCTTGCTTGAGCAAGGCAGTTGCCGCTTTCACAGCCTCGGCTAAGGAAGTCTCGCGCCCGTCCACCTGTGGCGCTTTGCCGGTGATCACCCTGGCATAAAATTTTGCAGCCTTGCCACACGAAAACTGCTGCTTGGCAATCGCTTCCCCCGTGATATCGTCGCATAGCAAGCCACAGGCCGGGCAAGTATGCATGATGTGTTCTTGATTAGTCATGGCTAGTCTCTCGTTTTAATCACCCATATTCAGTACATATGCGCTTCTGATCGTTGCAAACCATCACATCATAAAACAACTATCCTCTCTAGATAAAAAAAATAAAGCAGTGAATGCCTGTTATTTAAACCAATCGCATCTTGCAGACACCATCACACGCGTCATCACTTAGGTGTATGAATGCGGTTTATCAATCACATTAAAAATAGTAGAATAGTCGTTTGTTTTTCTTGTTAATTACTTTTATTTTGGAGTTCTCATGGCTTTAGAGCGTACCCTCAGCATTATCAAACCAGACGCGGTTGCAAAAAACGTGATCGGTCAAATCTACACCCGTTTTGAAAATGCTGGTTTGAAAATCGTTGCCGCTAAAATGACACAACTGACACAAGCCGAAGCCGAAGGCTTCTACGCAGTGCACAAAGAGCGTCCTTTCTTCAACGACCTAGTCAAATTCATGATCTCCGGCCCGGTGATGATTCAAGCCCTGGAAGGCGATAACGCTGTGTTGAAACACCGCGATCTGATGGGTGCAACCAACCCTAAAGATGCAGCGCCAGGCACTATCCGTGCTGACTTCGCTGACAGCATTGATGCAAACGCAGTGCATGGTTCCGATTCATTGGAAAATGCGGCCATCGAAATCAAATACTTCTTCGGCTAATCAATCAATCTTCGTCATGATAAGGCGTTGCTTGCAAAAAATGATTTCCTGGCATACTAGCATGTATGCGGCGTCATCATTTTTTACGCGCGCCTTGTCTCATTTAGAAGCTTGATTGATTGCTCAAGTAAGGAAAAAACTTGGTTAACTTACTGAATTTTAACCAACAGCAACTCGCCGAGTACTTTATCAGCCTCGGCGAGAAGCCTTTCCGCGCCAAGCAATTGATGCGCTGGATGCATCACTTCGGGGTGTTAGACCTCGAACAGATGACCGATATTGCCAAAACCCTGCGCGAAAAATTGCGTCAGGAAACCGAATTCACCTTGCCAGAGGTGCAGCTGGAGCAAGTGTCAGACGATGGCACGCGCAAATGGCTGATTGGCACCAACAACCTTAGAGACGGCACTTCCAACAGTGTGGAAACCGTCTTCATCCCTGAAGATGACCGCGGCACGCTGTGCATTTCCAGCCAGGTCGGCTGTTCGCTTACCTGTTCCTTCTGTCACACCGGCACGCAGCGTCTGGTGCGCAACCTGACCGCCGAGGAAATCCTCAGCCAACTGCTTCTGGCGCGCGATCGTCTGGGGGATTTCCCGGGCGCCGATACGCCGCCCGGCGCCTTCGTGCCGACGGGCGAGCGCAAGGTGACGAACATCGTCATGATGGGCATGGGCGAGCCCCTCTACAATTTCGACAATGTGAAAGATGCGCTTCTGATCGCCACCGATGGCGACGGCCTGTCTTTGTCCAAGCGCCGCGTAACGCTGTCGACCTCCGGTGTCGTGCCGGAGATCTATCGCACCGGCGACGAGATCGGCGTCATGCTGGCGATCTCGCTGCATGCGGTACGCGACGAGTTGCGCGACATGCTGGTGCCGATCAACAAGAAGTATCCGCTGAAGGAGCTGATCGAGGCCTGCCGGAATTATCCGGGCCT
>CAKZJM010000276.1 GCA_936943315.1 uncultured Methylophilus sp.
AATATCTGGCACATCTTCTTGCGCATGGTTTTTGGGGATGGCCACTTTGCCCCACAGGTCATAAGTGTCAATATCCAGCAGCAATTCATTCAGCACCGCCGCCTGAGATTTTTCCAGGTCACGGATATTGTCGCGGCTGCCCGCCACCAGCACCAGGTTGGCCCGACGTTGCAATGCCGGATTATTGCCATACGCCGCGACCAGGCCTTTGATGTTTTTGCGGACCTCAGGGCGGCAAATGCACAAAATCATTGGTTTTTTTGGATTCTCCAAAAACCGGTTGATGCTTTGCTCTAACGTCACGGAAATCGGCCGCCTGCCCGGAGGTGAAAAACGAGAGGTATCAGTACCCGGCGGGATCACACGGAAGCGCTTGGGATCTGGCTGCGAATACATGCCATATTGCAGCTCAACCTCTTGCCGTGTGCTGGTCACAATCATGGAGGCATGACGTATCAGCGCTTGCTCTTCGGCAATGCGTCGCTCAAAGTTAAACTGCTTTTCAATGTTGGCAGCCTTACGTCCGCTAGAAAGCAAACGGTCTTGTTTAGGCTTGCCTAATGAGTGGCCCGTATGCACTTGTGGAATCCCTAATAGCATTGACAGCTGGCGCCCCACGTAACCGGCATCGGCATAATGTGAATGAATCACATCCGGCAAACGCCCTTGCTGGCGCAGGTAATGCAAACAACGATCCACCATCTGGTCCAGATGCGGCCATAAGGTTTCTTTACGCATATACCGTTTAGGGCCGCACGGAAAGCGGATGATGCGTGCTTTATCGCTCAGCGGTTCCTCTGGCTGCGCATAGTCCGGCGACACGTCAGGATCTTCAATCAGGCGGGTCATTAAATCGACTTTGCCAACCTGCGGATGCTCAGCAAGCGCTTTGGCCAAATCCAAGACATAGGTGCATTGGCCCCCAGTATCGGCATCAACGCCAAGTTCAAGGTGTTCGCCCCGTATTAACCCATGAACACTAATGAGTAAAACATATAATTGATCAGGTGTTTCTTTATGTCGTGTACGCATGTTAACCCTAACAACGAATGAGAACTGTATGGCACACACACTTGGCGCCTGCTAAATGCGAATGCCGCAACCTAGCAGCCATGAGGGGAGATGATGCTTGTTTCTTCGAGTAGTTTCGTGCATCAGCCTCTACAACAACTTTCGCTCAGAAAGTGCCCAAGGCAGAATTTTTCAGTTGAGAGATCTCAGTGCTGCTAGCTTGCAAAAATTGATCGAACGTATTTAAAACTGACATTCAGTGTATTCATAAATTCAGTACGGGTCTGTAGGAATTCTCCTAAAATAAAAAAGCCCGGCGTTAGTACGCAGGGCTTTTAGGGTAGGGCGAGATGACTTGGATTAATATTGTTGCCCGGTCGCGTAGAACACGCCTCCTGCTACATGATGTACGGTCCGCAACGCATCGTTGCCTTCAAAATGCCAGCGGCCATCACTAAACACACGCGCATCGGCATGCGCCGCAACCACCTCAGCGATAAATAAATCGTAAGTGTTCTGATTATGTGGCTCCGGGATAATTTTGCACTCAAGCCAGGCTACACAGTCTTTCACCAGCGGTGCACTGATCTCCTGTGCGGCAAACGTCTCTATGCCATACTCCGCAAACTTGTCTGTGCCTGGCAAATCGCGCCCACTGATGCTGCCGACCTGTTTGACCATCTCAATTTGCTTCACGCAGGGCAGGTTAATCGCAAACGTGCCTTCGGCTTCCATCAGCTCGCGCGTGTAGGTTTTGCTGTCAATGACGACAGTGACTTTAGGTGGATTAAAGTCTAAAGCGCAGACCCATGCGGCGGCCATGATGTTGCGTTGAGCACCATGGATGGACGTTATAAGCGTGGTCGGACCATGATTAACAATACGGGTTGCATTGCTGAGATTAATTTGTTGAAGTTGCATAGTCGGCAATAAGATTCATTTCGTATAGCCAATAGAAAATGGCAATTTCATTAGATGGTTTATGAATTGTCCATGCTAACTCAGTTGGGTGATTAATTTTTGAGAATGAATAGTCAAGAGATAAGCTTCTTATGCTATTTATTGTCTCTGAATTTTTGTGTGCACATGCGTTTCTAGTGATCTGAAGATGTTGTAGTGAGTTGGCGCTACCAAATATTGATAATAATGTTGATGAGTTTGATGGATTAAGTGCTGTGATAAGACGTGTGATTTTTTGAGGGTCTCCCCAAGTTGGCTCTTTCCACATTGGAAAGTTGAGATGCCCATTTGCAGTCGGCATCTGTAAGGTTGTGCTATTAGCTTTGACTAAACTTGCTTCATAGCTAATTCTTTGTGGGGAGTTTAGAAGGTTTCTCTTCAAGATTTTTTGATTGTTTCTTGCAATTGAGCCTTGGCACGATGCAATTAATAACTCGCGGCAGAAGGAGCACCAATTTATCCATGTAACTGAGATTAAGGAGTTAGTTAAATAACTAAACTCCCAATTAGATATAGTAGATTTGGTGGTCTGAATATTTTTTGCTCTAGTTTCTAGCTTTTTACATTGAGCATCGAATTTTCTATAAAGCTTATCCAAATGCATAAATCTATGTCTAGCTTTAGTTTAAAAGCAGTACATTTTTTAATATTTCAACTCTGACTCTTCTTTGTAATAATTTGGTAGTGCTCGATAGGCAACTTTTAACATATTCCGCATGCTCTCCAGAGGTCTCTTGTAGCTCGTGTGCTTCAGCTAGTTCTCTCAATTTTGGAATAACTGTTTGCAAATTAATTCTGAATTGAGGATTTGGGACTACATTAAATTCAGATTGACCGACAGGTAACCCATACTTAATTAGGGCGTATGCAGAAAATAACGAGTGAATTACGTAAGATTTCATGATGAATGTATCTGATAATTCATTAAATGGTCCTGTTAATAAATCAAAAAAGTCTTTTAGAATGGTGTGGTATTGATTAGCCTTATCAAAGTGCGGATCATAAGTTTTGTAGAGTTTTTCAATAATTGCGTTTGATTTCTCTCTAATACCAAACTCTAAATTACTTACCATATCTGCGATTGCGTCAGAGTCGCCCATTCGAGATATTTCTTTTGATGTTAGTATCTTGAACTTTTCAAAAACTTCTGAAAATTCGTCAGTCTGCTCAACAATAAACCATTTCATTGCTCCTTGATAACTGGAGTGCCTTTTCTCAGCTGATGATAAAGGTGCTGTATACGCATTTATTCTTCTAAACATCTCCAGAAGCTCTGCTCTTGTGGCAGAAAGTACTAGGGATGTTTCTACTTGATACATCTGAAAATTTATTTTTGTTTCATCATCAAGATCATTAAAAAACATCCCTGAAAATTTTTTAGAAGCCGATGTTAATTTAAACTTGCCATGAAAGAAGTCATGTAATGTGGTCACTCGTTGTTGGCCATCTACAATTTCTTTTATAGGTCTCTTTGTTTTCTCATTGATTGATTGATAAACATAGATTTTTGGAAATGGATAACCTTCTAAGACTGTATCAATAAAATACGTGCGAGCAGAGTCTGGCCAGACTCCAGCTTGTCTCTGATATTCGCGGTTTATGACTAACTCTTTTCTATCTAATTGACCAAGTAAGTCGATAATTGAAATTTGACCTACAGTTGTATGCATGACCGCTCCTAAATATGAGAATCGATGAGACAGTTTTCTAGCTCGGTTGTAACTAGTTTTAAAGTCCGTGTTAATTTATTGTTTATATGTAACAGCGTGTTGTTTTAATTTATCAACAATATTATTTTTACTCACTACATAGGGCGTACCATTTCGCTCAGCCAGTTTTTTTGCTGCTTGAGCTGCACGGCGAAGAGCTTGATCAATATCATTAAACTCTTTTTCTATCAACTTCTCTTTTTCAGTCATAGATTTACGCCTCGTGATATTAATTTTGGTTCGTTGCCTGAATTGTCGTACAAAGACCATGAATTTGCTAGAGAACTGTAAAGCTGATGAAAGTTTTCTAAACCTGCTTTGAATCTACGTCTGATGGTCGCTTCTGGGATATTGTGCCCGCCAGCAGCTACTCTTGCGGCAACCCTGGCTATTGCAATTTCTGGGTCAGGCAAGCTTAGGAAGGCAAGTGTGATGTGATAGCCAAGCTTTTTCCATTGGAGAATGTCTTTTGCATAGGCTTTACCTGAAAGTGTGGTTTCAATGGCAAAGCTTTTGCCAGCTTTTACATTAGACTCAATTTCTTTCAGCATAAGTCTCGCTGCTTTAACCGCAGCTGTTTCAGGAGAGAAGGGTGCCAATCCGGCAGCAATTAAGTCGGCATTAATGAAGATTGGACAGTTAGCTTCATTAGGCAAGTATTCACGGGCAAAAGTAGTTTTTCCTGCGCCGTTAGGGCCAGCAATAATGATAACTTTCTTCATAGCCACAGACGCTGATCAATATGGTCGAATACTTGTTCGTAGGGAATGGTTGGTATTTTCTTAGACAAGATGCCAGTCAAGCGCGGCTGACTGACTTTTGTCCAGGCTTGCTTAATAAAACTGGATTCCCGCTTGCGCGGGAATGACGCATTCTTAAGAAGCTTTTTATTCATTATTTTTGCCAGTTATCCCGCAATGTTACCGTTCTATTAAACACGGGTTTACCAGCCACACTGTCTTTTCTGTCCGCGACAAAATAGCCATGACGTTCAAACTGGAAGCTGTCGCCTGGGTTCGCCTCCTGGGCGCTTTGCTCCAGTTGTGCGGTGATGACTTTGACTGAATCCGGGTTGATATCTTCTAAAAAGTCTTTGTCGCCGCTGCCTGGGTGCGCATCCTTAAACAGGCGGTCATACATACGGATTTCAGTTTCGTACGCATGTGCTGCACTGACCCAGTGGATATTGCCTTTGACTTTCACACTGTCAGCCCCTGGCGTGCCGGACTTGGTGTCTGGCAGGTATTCGCAATGCACGGTGGTGACGTTGCCTGCGGCGTCTTTTTCGCAGCTGAGGCATTTGACCACATAGCCATAGCGCAAACGGACCATATTGCCTGGGAACAGGCGGAAGTAGCCTTTTGAGGGCTCTTCCATAAAGTCTTCGCGCTCAATCCACAATTCTTTTGAAAGCTTGACCACGCGTTTACCCAGTTCTGGTTTTTGCGGGTGATTGGGCGCGTAGCAGTCTTCTTCCTGTCCTTCTGGATAATTGTCGATGACCAGTTTAATCGGGTCGAGTACGCCAATTTTACGCGGGGCAGATTCGTTGAGCACTTCGCGCATACAGTCTTCGAGGATGCTGTAATCAATCCAGGAATCAGCCTTGGAGACGCCGATACGGTCTGTAAACAGTTTGAAGCCTTCTGGTGTGTAACCGCGACGGCGTGCCCCTGCCAGTGTAGGCAGGCGAGGATCGTCCCAGCCAGAAACATGTTTTTCTTCGACCAGTTGAATCAGCTTGCGTTTGGAGAGCACGACATACGTCAGGTTAAGGCGCGCAAACTCATATTGGTAAGGCACGGGATTAGCCAGCAAGCCAGCCTCTACCAGGCGCGCCATGAGCCAGTCATAAAACGGGCGCTGATCTTCGAATTCGAGCGTACAGATGGAGTGGGTGATTTGCTCCAGCGCATCTTCAATCGGGTGGGCAAAGGTATACATTGGGTAAATGCACCATTGGTCTCCGGTATTGTGGTGATGGGCGCGGCGGATGCGGTAAATAGCCGGGTCGCGCATATTGATATTGGGCGAAGCCATGTCAATTTTGGCGCGCAATAACATGCTGCCATCGGGGTGCTTGCCATCGCGCATTTCACGGAAAATACGCAGGTTGTCTTCAACGCTGCGGTTACGGAAAGGCGAATCTTTGCCTGGCTCAGTGAGTGTGCCACGGTTGATACGCACTTCTTCAGCCGTTTGTTCGTCGACGTAGGCATGACCATTGGTGATCAGCGCTTCTGCGGCTTGATACATGACATCGAAGTAGTCAGAGGCAAAGTAGAGATTACTCTCTTTGCCGCCGTTGGGGGTGGGGTTGTCCCAGCCAAAGCCCAGCCATTGCACCATGTCAGAGATGCTATCTACATACTCTTGGCTTTCTTTTTCAGGGTTGGTGTCGTCAAAGCGCAAATGACAAACGCCGTTGTAATCACGGGCGAGGCCAAAGTTTAAAAAGATGGATTTGGCATGACCAATGTGCAAGTAGCCGTTTGGTTCGGGCGGAAAACGTGTGCGGATTTTGGCAAAGTCTACCTGGCCGCTGGCTTGATGCGCGGCATCCCCTGGGCTGCCAGCCCATTTTTTGGTCGCGTATTTGTGTTCAGCGAGGTCTTTATCAATGATGGCGCGGATAAAGTTTGAAGCGGCGGGGATGGGTTCTTTTTCTGTCGACATGGCGATTCTTGAAGTTTCTAAAGTACGCTTATTTTACACGCTTAAGGACCTGACCCAAAACGGTTAATACGCGCTTTTTCGGGCTTTAATCAAGCGGGCTTGCCAAGCCGATATGCTACACTGCGGCCTATGACAGCTCGCAGCGACATCCTCTTTCAATGAACAAACTGGCGTTCCCAATATTGGCTGTGTTGGCGGATGGAAAATTCCACTCTGGCGAAGCGCTGGCACAACGGTTTGGTGTGACACGTGCGACGGTGTATAACGCCATTCAATCGGTAGAAACCTTGGGCATCACCGTGTTTTCGGTGCGCGGCCGCGGCTACCGTTTGCCCAAAGCGGTGACCTTGCTGGATGCAGATAGCATCGTGCAGGCTTGTGGCGAATATGCGCCATGGTTTCATGTGCAGGTGCTGGCACAAGTCGACTCCACCAACCGCTATTTAATGCAAGAAAGCGCCAGAGGCGTGGCACATGCTACCTGTGTGGCGGCGCAAATACAGACGGCAGGCCGTGGCCGCCGCGGGCGTAGCTGGGTGTCACAATTGGGCGGCAGCCTGACTTTTTCGTTGCTGTGGCGCTTTCAATGCGGTGCGGCTGGTTTGTCTGGTTTAAGTCTGGTGGTGGGCTTGGCGCTGGTGCGTGCTTTGCACGAGCAGGGGCTCACAGAGGTGCAACTCAAATGGCCCAACGACTTGCTGGTCAAGCATCAAGGCCAGTGGCATAAGCTCGGTGGCATTTTGATCGAACTTCAAGGCGATATGGAAGGCCCGAGTGCTGCCGTGATTGGCATAGGCCTCAATCTCGAAATTGAGCCCGGCATGCGCCAAAGCATAGACCAGCCGGTATTAGGGCTAAATGAGTTGTGTGGACGATCAATGGATCCTAACCGTTTACTGGGGCATTGCTTGAGCCAATTGGCAGTACATTTAAACCAGTTTGCTGAACATGGCTTTGCCTACTTTCAACAGACGTGGATGCATTACCATGCCTTTCATCAGCAAGCGGTTAATTTGCATTTGGCAAACGGCCAAGTTGTGCCGGGACAAGTATTGGGCGTTGCCGAAGAGGGTAGTTTACTTGTAGAAACCGCTAGCGGTCAGCAACGCTTTAATGCCGGTGAGATCAGTGTGCGGAGTGCGGCATGAAATTATTGATTGATGCCGGCAATAGCCGCACCAAATGGGCTTGGTGCCCGCCTTCATTCACTCTAAAGCTAGGCAATGACGCAGCATGGGCGATCCATACGCTGGATAACGCTCAGTGGTATGAGAGCCATCTTCAAGAGAGCATGGCTGCGCAGTCGTTACATGATGCCATCATTCAGGCAGAGGAAGTCTGGATAAGCAATGTTGCAGGTGATCGCTGGTTGCAGGCTTTACCTCCCATTCCGCAAAGATTGCATGTCATTCAGTCTACGCCATCAGCATTAGGCGTATGCAATCATTACACCGTGCCAGCGCAACTGGGCAGCGACCGCTGGTGTAGCGTGTTAGCCGCCTGGCAGCAATATGCACACTCTGCATTGGTCGTCACCGCAGGCACTGCAATGACAATAGATGCCTTAAGCGCAGGTCACAACGGGGCGGACTTTTTGGGTGGCAGCATTCAGCCCGGTTTACGCCTGATGTGGCAAAGCTTGCAGCAGGGTGCTGCACAGCTTGATTATGCTTTCCCTGAGAGTAACCCATTGGATGCGTTCGCGCAGAACAGCCAGCAAGCCATGTGGCAAGGATGTGTGCAGGCCCTCATTGCGGCCATCGAGACACAATACTCTCGCTTGTCGGCAAAAACAGGCGCCTCACCCTTATTGCTGCTCGGTGGCGGTGATGCGCAACTGTTGCACAGATATTTGCCAGACGCATTGTCATCACAGGCCATTATTGTGGATAATCTGGTTTTAAAGGGGTTGGCCTGCCTGGCTAAATATAAAGATTAATGAAAAGTACAGATCAATGAAACGATTATTCTGGATATTGCTATTGGTCAATGTGGCAGTATTTGCCTATTTTAAGCGCGATGCCTGGTCACCAGCCGTCAGCAGCCTCAAGCCTGAAATGCATCCTGAACAGATTAAAGTGCTGGATGCCAAAGCTCTGGAAACTTACCCGAAACGTAGCGCGACGCCAGCACCAGCCGCTGCCCTAGAGTCCGCGCCACAGGCACAGCTAGAGCTCCCAGCCGCGGTCAGCCAGCCCGCGACGCCAAACAACGCGCCTAAGCAAGAAGTTAAAGCGCCGGAAAATAAGTCTACTGAAAACAAACCGACCGAAAAACCTTCACCCAAACCCGTAGAAACACCGGTACAAACAGCCTGTTATGAATGGAGCGGCTTTAATATGTCACGCGTCAGCGAGGCGGCTAACCTGGCGCAGCAACTGAATATTAAAACGCAAACCAATATGACCACTAGCGGTCAGGAAAATATACGCTACTGGATATACAAACCGCCATTGGCCACCGCTGAAGCCGCGCAAAGCAAAGCCGATGAATTGCGTAAGCTGGGTGTGGAAGACTTTTTTATTGTGCAGGACGACCCGAAATGGCGGAACGCGATTTCGTTTGGCGTGTTCCGTGATGAAAAGCTGGCAGACAAACTGATGGCTGACCTCAAAAACAAAGGCGTGAAGTTGCTGATTAAAGCGCCACGCAATGGTGGTCAGGCAGTGATCAAGCTACAGCAGGTATCGACCGCACAATATACCAGCCTGCAGAAAGCGCGCTCACACTTCCCGGATAGTGTGTTAAAAGAGATTCCATGCCAGTAAGATGACCTTGAGTAAACAAAAAAGCCCGCGAATGCGGGCTTTTTTGATTTAACAAATTACTTCACCGCGGTTGTTGCGGGTGATTGTGCTTGCGATGATTCTTCTGCCTGTTTTTTTGCTACTTCGGCTTCTTTGCGTTTATCTTCCTCAATCTTCTTGAGAATCTCTCCGCTGGCAGCCTGCCCAGTCATGAGTTGATTTTCGACGTTATTTTTACGGTCAAAAACCAGATTGTCGCCTAAAACCACTTTTACCCAATCAGGATAACTATAAGCGGTGCCCTTGTTATGGTCGACAATCGCGCCTATGCCACCGCCAAACAATATGTTCCCCCACATGCCGCCATTGGCTCTAGAAACGAGCGTTGCAAAGCCAGTCGCTGAGTTTTCCTTTTGACATTTAACTTCTAAGTTTTGCCCTGAACGATGAACCACTAAACTGCCAGGTGTTTTTGTAGACCATTCACCCCTATCGTTTTTAGCCGTACATTTTACATCTTCGACGATATTGTTTTCTTGATTGTATGTTTCGACCCGGACTGGTTGGTTTGAATCTTTTGTAATGGAAGCGCAGCTGGATAATGCAATGCTGGATGCCATCACTAAGAGTGTGTGATGAAACTTCATGTGTCTCCCTTTTGTTGTTTTTTAGTTAACCCTTGTAATCAAGGGTTAACATTATTATAAGGGAGTTGCGTCTGTCGTAGGAACTAAAACACTAATTCTAATGTGGATATTAGCGCTTTTTAGGCGGCATCATATCCGTAATAGTGCCTTCTTTCACCTCGGCTGCGAAACATATCGTTTCTGACAACGTTGGGTGGGCGTGAATCGTCAGGCCTAAATCATGTGCATCTGCGCCCATTTCAATCGCCAGCACTGCTTCTGCTAACAGTTCTCCAGCGTTGACACCGGTAATACCGGCACCAATGACGCGGTGAGTGTCTTTATCAAAAATTAATTTGGTGACGCCTTCCGTTCTTGCAATCGACAAGGCACGACCACTGGCCGCCCATGGGAAGCTGGCTTTTTCAATATCAATGCCTTTGGCCTTGGCATCGGTTTCGGTGAGGCCTACCCAGGCGATTTCTGGGTCTGTATAGGCCACGGATGGGATGACGCTTGCAACAAATTCTACTTTGTGACCGGCAATCACTTCTGCGGCGACTTTTGCTTCGTGTGTGGCTTTGTGTGCCAGCATTGGCTGGCCGACAATGTCACCAATCGCGAAGATATGAGGTACATTAGTGCGCATCTGTTTATCGACCGCGATAAAACCACGCTCATCCACTGCGACACCTGCATTTTCTGCACCAATGTTTTTACCGTTTGGACGGCGGCCAATCGAAACCAGCACGCGGTCGTATTTCTGGGTTTCTTTGGGCGCATTGGCGCCTTCAAAATCGACATAAATGCCATCGGGTTTGGCTTCAAGTTTAGAAACCTTGGTGGAGACCATAATGCTTTCAAAGCGTTTTTCCATGCGCTTTTGCAATGGGCGGATCAAATCTCTGTCTGCCCCTGGGATCAGGCCATCCATGAATTCAACCACACTGACTTTGCTGCCCAGCGCGTCATACACGGTGCCCATTTCGAGGCCAATAATCCCACCGCCAATGACCAGCATACGGCGAGGAATGTCTGCCAGGGCCAGTGCACCGGTAGAATCCATAATGCGTTCATCCTCTGGTGCGCCAGGGAATTTGGTCGCTTGCGAGCCTGCGGCAATAATGGCATTTTCGAAACCTACCAGGGTGACCTTGCCGTCAGCGGCGGTCACGGCGATCTGGTTGGGACTGGTGAATTTACCTAAGCCATTTACCACGGTCACGCCACGTGCTTTGGCCATTTGTGCCAGGCCGCCAGTCAGTTTGCCGACGACGTCGTTGGCTTTCCAGTTGCGCAGTTTATCAAGGTCGATATTCGGTTTGCCGAAGCTCAAGCCGTGGTGTTCGGTTTCTTCTGCCTCGGTAATCACTTTAGCGGTGTGTAACAACGCTTTGGAAGGGATACAGCCCACATTGAGGCAAACACCACCCAGCGTTGGGTAACGCTCAACCAATACCACTTTGAGGCCAAGGTCGGCGGCACGGAACGCGGCTGTGTAACCACCAGGCCCTGAGCCTAATACCATCACCTGGCAACTGATATCGCTGTTGCCCGTGGCGGGTGCCGCAGGCTTGGCTGCGGGTGTTTCAGAAGCAGGGGCAGCTGAGGCTTGTGGTGCAGGTGCTTGAGTTGCTACAGGTTGGCTAGGTGCGGCTGCGGTTTCAGTATTCTCTATCAAAAGAATCAGGCTGCCTTTGGCAACCTTGTCGCCCACAGCCACTTTGAGTTCTTTGACAACACCGGCATGTGAGGACGGAATGTCCATGGAGGCCTTGTCAGACTCCACCGTGATTAAAGAATCTTCTTTGGCGATGGTGTCACCCACGGCCACCAGCACTTCGATCACATCGACGCTGTCAAAATTGCCGATATCCGGCACCACTATTTCAAGCATTTGACTCATAACACCTTGTATTCCGATTAGTTCTGCTATTTTATCATCAAAAGAACGAGTTCACTTTTAGGCTGTCAACCTACCCATTAGCGTTTAGTTGTCGTGCCGGCGGCAGGTGCAGCAAGCGGTGCCTTCATGGTGCAAGTTTCATGACCGTAGTTACCGCCAGTATCGTCCGGTTCGTAGTAGTCGTTTTTGAATGTCCAGCCAGCTTTACCCACTTTGGTAAACTGGCCCATGCCTGTGGAAAATTCTGCGTATTTGGCATCAGACAACTTAAAGGTCATCGCCAGCTGTTTGCCGCGTGTAATGGCTTGCCCGGTATAGCTTTGCTTGTTTTCGGTGTGGGTTGCCAGGTCGTAGACAGAGACCTGATTGGTGCTGTTGCGGCGGTTCTTTTTCAGGTAGATGGTGACTTCATAGTCGCCCACCGTAATGTTGTTGCCTTTGCAAAGATATTCACCGCTGTAATCAAGGCCGGTGACCGGCGCCGCCAATACGGGCAAAGAAAAAGAGGACAGCAACACAAGTGTGGTCAAGCAGGATTTAACGTTCATATGACTTCTGAGATATTTATTTGGGCGTGAGAGGGTTTAAAAGCCTGATATTTAGCGAGACTTTTGAATAATTTAATCATAAGTCCAATTGCTTAATTTACCAAGTCTCTTTTGGAATATTTGTGCCATGTCATCTATATGTGTAAGACGCATGGCAGTGCTATTTATGAGAGAATAACCGCTATTTTTTAGCAAATCCGTTCAGGGTGATGATATTGCAACGCTTGTTATCTAAAGTTTCTCCCGCAGTCTGGCTAACCTTGTTCCTGGCAGGCTCAGTATTTTACCTCTGGCGCTTGCAACAGCCGCAAGCATTGATTGAGGTGGCTGCCGACGCGCTGCCCTTGCAATGTGTTTCGTATGCCCCTTATTACAAGCCTGGCATGAACCCCACCATTAAAGACACTTTTGTTGACCCGGTGCAGATTGAACAGGACTTGCAGGCGTTATCTAAAGTCACAAAGTGCGTACGCACCTACTCGGTGTCGCAGGGGCTGGACTATGTGCCCAAGGCAGCGCAGAAGTTTGGCATGAAAGTCATTCTGGGGGTGTGGATTGGCTGGGTTGACGCCCTCAACATGAAAGAACTGGAACTGGCCGTGCAGCAGGCCAACCAGTATCCTGAGACCGTACGCGGACTGGTGGTCGGTAATGAAGTATTGCTGCGCGGCGAGCAGACTGAACCTAAAATGCACGAATACCTGCAATGGGCCAAAGCCAATACCAAGGCGCCGATCACGTACGCTGACGTGTGGGAATTCTGGCTCAAGCATCCCACGCTGGAGCAAGATGTAGACTTTGTCACTGTGCATATTTTGCCTTATTGGGAAGACAAGCCCGTCGCCATTGAGCAAGCTGTGGCGCATACCGCTTCTGTCATGGGGCATTTGGGCACCGTCTTTAAAAAGCCACTCTTAATTGGTGAAACGGGTTGGCCATCACAAGGGCGCCAGCGCTTCTGGTCTAAACCCAGTGCCATCAATCAGGCCCTTTACATGCGCGGGTTTTTAAATGCTGCCCAGCAAAACCACTGGCAATATAATGTCATTGAGGCGGTAGACCAGCCTTGGAAACGTGAATTGGAAGGCACAGTTGGTGGCTATTGGGGCGTGCTGAATACCGATCTGCAACCCAAATTCAAGCTGCAAGGCGCGATGGCAGAGCGGTCTGATGGTTTTAAACCCTACCTGGTGGCCTTAGTGCTGGCTGTCGCAGCGGTGGCCTGGGGGCAATATAAGCAGGTGCCGACCAAGCATAAAGTCATGCAGGCATTCACTGGCTTATTGCTGGGTCTGCATGGTTATTTACAAGTGGAATACGTGCAAATGGCCGCGCGCAACCTTGGCGAATACGCTACCTTAGGCGGACTCGTTTTACTTGGATGGGGCTTGGTGTGGACGCAACTACGGCATTGGCTGGGGTTGAGTGTTCATGCCTGTCTGGAGCAGTCTATGCTGCGGCTACTGGCTTTGGCCTTCTTGCTCACCAGTGCAGGTCTGGCTGTGAATGGCCGTTATCTGGATTTCCCGCTGATCCTGGTGTGCTTGCCTTTGGGGATGATTACCATCTCGCTGGCCTCAGCCTCTGTGCGTGAAGCTGCCGCCGCGACATTTAACCAAACCGGTTTTTGGCTGACCGCTGTGTTTGGAGTGATGGCCGCCAATATGGCTGTTGCCGTGGCCATAATGGAGCCCGGCAACGTGATTGCCTGGTGGTGGTGCGCTGCCTGTGGTTTGGCCTTGTTTGTGTTGCCAGCCAGAAGCTTGCAATTGAGCAGGGTATAAGTGAAAAGATTTAAATAAATACATCATATTGATGAAAAGAGTGAGAAGTGATTGTTTCCTGGTTTAAAAAACTGATTCCTGGCCTGGTGTTTGCCATCCTGTTTTCAGCCTTGCATTTTGGCTTGTGGGCGCTAACCAACCGGGCTTTGCCGCTGATTAACGTGAAACCTGCCATTAACGGCTTTGCGTATACGGGTTACAGAGCCAACCAAAGTCCATTGGAAGGCCAGCATCCAAGTACGGCGGAGCTGGCGCAAGATCTGGACTTGCTGAGCAAGCATACGCGTCATATCCGTATGTATTCGTCATTGGATTTGAATGAAGTCATTCCCCTCGCGGCCAGACGGAATATGAACGTGATTGCCGGGGCCTGGATTGATACCGACAACATGAAAAATACGCGTGAGGTGTCCGCGTTGCTCGAAAAGCTGGAAAACTACAGCAATATTGACCGAGTGATTGTGGGTAACGAAGCCTTGCTACGTAATGATTTGCCGGTAAAGGCCCTGATTGGCTATCTGGACTTTGTGCGCGAGCATAGCAATGTGCCAGTCTCTACCGCTGAGCCGTGGCATGTCTGGCTCAAGAATCCTGAGCTGGTCAAGCATGTGGATTACATTGCAGTCCACTTGTTGCCTTACCACGAAGGCGTGCCGGTTGAAAAAGCCGTGCAATATACGATAGAGCGCTACAACCAGCTCATGCAGGCTTATCCGCGCAAGAAAATTGTGATTACCGAGGTGGGTTGGCCCAGCCGCGGCCCGGCCATTGGCGCTTCTGTTGCAAGTGAAGTAAACCAGGCGCGTTTTATACGGGAGTTTTTGGCACGCAACGCTATCGAAGACCTCGATTTTTACTTGATGGAAGCGTTTGACCAGCCGTGGAAAGTGGCGCTGGAAGGCTGGGCGGGGGCGTATTGGGGCATGTATAACGCCGACCGTCACCAGAAGTATTCCTTGCAGGGCGCTGTACCGCCAAGTACGCGCTGGATCGCCAAGGCGACCTGGTCTACCGTGCTGGCGTTTATTCCGCTGATGCTGATCGCATGGCGTTTCAAACATTGGGGCATCGGTGGCGTGCTGTCGATGGCGGTGTTGTTCCAGGCATGTATTACCACGCTAACCATCGCCTGGAACCTGCCCGGTGACTACTACTACACCATCCGTGACTTTGTGGTGCTCATTGGCCTGATTTTAGGGATTGCGCTGACCTCCATGGT
>CAKZJM010000277.1 GCA_936943315.1 uncultured Methylophilus sp.
GCGCCATAAAGTGGTTCATGTCATGGCGACGCTCGGCAGTGCTCCAATCGGAGTTATTTTTAAGTAACTCAACGTACAGCCTGTTTAAACGGCTGGTGGCACGAATATCAAAGGAGCTTTCGCGTATTTGTTTAACGGTAGAAATACCCGCCAGGGCGAGGAAAAAACCAAAGTGGTTAGGAAACTCTGCATATCGGCAAGCCAACGTTTCACCCGTGGTGAGATCTTCGGCTTCAAATTCATTACCATCGGTGGCTAATATGAATTTGGCTTTGAATTTTTCAGTCGCTGCGCTGGCACGTAGTTGCCCTAGAGTTTCATTGGTATTGCCCTCGTGGCAAACGGCAAGATGAATATTGTTGCGTTGTAATAAACCGTTAGGTACATCTGATTTATTCTCACCGCCGCTTTTTAGGCGCTTGATTGTTGTTTCTTTATTACCAAATGCTTCCAAAAATTCATATGGGAAATTTACCGCATCAAAGGGCTTCTCTGCTATTTGGCTAATTGCCTCTTCAATTTCTACAGCGTTCACTATTTCTACCTGATCAGTATTTTATCAACTACCCGAATTCTAATCTGATTTACCCCCTTGCAAGTAATTCTTAAGGCTTGTTCAATTGTATTTTAGGAGGGTGGTTTCATCGGCCGGTTACTCATCCAGCTAACTGTGTACAAATTGCCCCGTCTTAACGAGTTATGATCCAGTTTGGATTGAAATCCTCATTTTCATTACTACCCAAAACAAATAACCTGGATTAATAAATCAGTCGGGTTTTATTGCTTAGTTAATTCCAGATTATCAGTTCAAAACATTCATATTTCATCCCGGTGCTCGGAAATTTCGTCCAGAAATTTCCAAAGATTCGCATTGGTAAATGCGAGTCTTGGGGGGGCCGAAGACGAATGAGAGAACGAACGTTCGCGAAAATGCCCCCAAGGGCATGGTTGGCTTTGGGGGGCTTTAGCCCCGGTGCCCGGCGAAGCGCGGCTACCTACGCTTAGGGAACACCGTTCAGGTGGAACGATGCGGCAGTAGCGCAAATGTTTTGCTGCAAGCAAACATGCAGCCTATGCGTAGGTAGCCGCGCTTCGCGCGGGCACCCCCGAGCCTCACAGAAAGTGAGGCGCTGGAAGCCGAAGGCTGAAAGGCGGCTTTTAAAACTCATCAAGGGCGTCCAGACCTTGAAGATGCTGGTGTTGGCCCTAGCCAACCTTGAAGCAGCGGTGAGTTTTAATGGATGCAAAATCAGATTTCAATCTGATTTTTTTTCAACGCAACATTCAGATTCTGTTTCTGATATCCGAAAGTCGATATGGATATCAGAAACAGAATCTGAATCCCCACAGAGTTAAAGTAACTTTATAAAAGTTTTTGCGATATCGAGAATGACTAAACGGGAAAATTAACTACAAAAAGTCCCTTTTACAAAGATTGATTGGGTGCATTAAAAAGTAAATACTTTATTTAACAGTTCGCATATCTCCGTATCGGCGAATATGTGGAACTGAACAATTATTTATTTACTTAGGGACTTTAATGCACGCCAAAAAACCTGCAGACGTTAGCAAGACTTTCAAAATGATTAATTCAAATTTGAAATTAAAAGTGAGTATTGTTCATTACAGATTTTTATATTTTGGAACAATTACTTTTGGGTGCAGTGCACTTTTTGAAATGATTGATTTGGTACAAGAAAAGCAAAAACCTTTAGGAGCCTCAATTTTGAATGTGAATCTTTTTGTGACCACTAAAGATAGCAAAGACCTCGAATATCCTCAACTTAATCAACTTGATCAGCTTTTTTTAACTGGATCAATTTCCAGAGGTTTTCAAATTAAATTCAATGAATTGACAATTGATCAAATTGATTTTGATGAAAGAAACAATCTTCTCAAATTCTTTAAAAATATGATGGGGATTAAAATTATTTTTAACGAGGATATTGGTGACTGGTTTGACAAACTCCCCTTGAAAAATGAAATCACTTTTGAATTGCCCTATAACGCTTGGAATTATTAATTCGTAACTCATGAGATTGAGGGACAACTACAAAAACATGGAAAAACTCTGTTAACTGTCTTAGTAAAAAAAGCGAAATGGAAGTCGAAACACTTAATTTGAAAGAGGCTTCGGTCTTGTTGAAGATGACACCATCTTCGTTGAGAAAGAAAGCAAAAAAGGGATTAGTGCCAGCCGCTAAGCTTGGGCGAGATTGGATATTTATAAAAACGGATCTTATTCAATATATTCGCTCGAGTTATAATTCAAATGTGCGGCAGCCCCTTTTGAAATTTGAAAGGGAAGCACGATGGCAGCAAAGAAAGAGCTCTACAAACGCGGTGAAATCTGGTGGTATCGCTTCACCAACCCTCAATCTGGCAAGCAAGTTCGCCGAAGTACACACAAAGCTGAAAGAGGCGAGGCGCAGCAAGTATTAGATGCCGAGAAAGCAAAAGCTTGGATAGCTCCAACTGACAAGAAAGAAGTAATTCAGCGTCAGTGGGGCGAGGCAGCAATCCGATGGCTGGAAGAAAAGAGCGCGGATGGAAAGCGCTCTCTAATGACAGATGCGTGCAGGTTGCAAATTCTGAATGAGGTCATGGTGAACAAACTATTGACCGATATCAGCGGCGAGTACGTCCAAGAGGTTATCGTGAAAGGTCTATTGAAAAAGCGTGGGGTTAAGCCAGCAACGGTTAACCGCTATGTAATGCTGATTCAATCGATACTTAATTTAGCCTATAAGGAATGGCGCTGGATAAACCAAGTTCCCTACTTACCGAAACCAGGCAAAAGCCAAGAGCGCAAGCGAGAGGCATGGGTTACCCCCGACCAATTTAAACGCATATTAGCTGAACTCCCAGAGCACACTGCGGATATGGCTTTGTTTGCGGTTGCGACTGGTCTGAGGTATTCAAACGTGAATGACCTTGAATGGCGGGAAATTGACGTTGCACGAAATTGCATCGTTATTCCTAAAGAAAAGTTCAAGACTAAGCGTGACCATGTTTTACCTATAAATGAAACAGCCCGCAAGATACTTGTTAAGCACCTCGGCAAGCATCCTAACCGCGTTTTCACCTATAACGGTAAACCGTTTGAGCGAATGAACCAACGCTATTGGCACAAGGCAGTAGACAGGGCCGGCGTGAATGATGAATTAAGAGCTGCAGGGTTATTGCAGCTTGATGAGCGATTCGTATTTCACGGACTCAGGCACACATTTGCAACGTGGCTGATGAGAATTGGCGTATCTGCAGAGGTAGTAGAGAAATTGGGTGGGTGGGCATCCAGCGATAGCCGCACAGTTTTTACCTATGCGCATATTGCGGATATTAGCCACTTACTGCCTTACTCAAGAAGAATGGACGAGATTCTTCTGGGTGCAAATAAGGAAATTAGCACAGTTCTAGCACAAGACAACTGGTCTAATTTAGCCCAATTGGCACTAACACCTTGATTTTTATGGTGCGCCCGGCGGGAGTCGAACCCACGACCCTTGGCTTCGGAAACCAATACTCTATCCAGCTGAGCTACGGGCGCAATCCCGGCATTATAGCAAAGAAGTTGTGCGTGCTTGGCGCGTGTCTGCTCATTTTTGTATATGCTCACTTTCCGCACAAGGCCGATGAAATACTCTTGTCATTATGGCTGGCTATGCTTTACGTATAACGTTAAGTTATTTAAGGGTATTGCATAATGAAAGCCATGATTCTCGCTGCGGGTAAAGGGACACGTGTCCGGCCGTTGACTTATGAACTGCCAAAACCAATGATTCCGGTGTTAGGCAAGCCGGTGATGGCTTACCTGATTGAGCACCTGGCCCTGCATGGCGTGGCGGATATCATGATCAATGTGAGTTATCTGCACAAAAAAATTCAGGATTACTTTGAGGATGGTCACCGTTTTGGGGTGAATATCGGTTATTCGTTTGAAGGCGATATTGTGGATGGCCAAGTAGTGCCGCATGCGGTGGGCTCGGCCGGAGGCATGCGCAAGATTCAGGACTTTAGCAGCTTTTTTGATGACACGACGATTGTGTTGTGCGGCGATGCGATTATTGACCTGGACATCACACGCGCAGTGAAAGAGCACAAGGAAAAGGGCGCGTTGGCCAGTTTAGTGACGATGCAGGTGCCTATGGATAAGGTGTCTGGTTACGGGATTGTGGTGACCAATAAAGAAGGCCGGATTATTTCTTTTCAGGAGAAACCTAGCCAGCAGGAGGCGCGCTCCAATTGGGCGAGTACCGGGATTTATATTTTTGAACCTGAGGTGCTGGACCTGATTCCTTCCGGGAGCGAGTTTGATATTGGCTCTGATTTGTTTCCTTTACTGGTGCAAAAGGGGTTGCCGTTTTATGCCATCCAGCATCCGTTTAACTGGATTGATATCGGCGTGGTGACTGATTATTGGCTGGTGATGCAGCAGATGATGCAGGGTTTTTTCCCGTCGATGCCGATTCCGGGTAAGCAGATCAAGCCTGGGGTCTGGGTAGGGCTGAATGTGCACATTGATTGGGAGCATACGCAGATTGAGGGGCCGGTGTATATTGGCTCGGGTTCACGCATTGATAAAAATGCGCGCATTGTCGGCCCGACCTGGATCAGCGCGGGTTGTCATATCCAGCGTGATAGCACGGTCATTCGTTCTATTTTGTTTGATTACACGCGCATTGCCCAAGGCTATCAGATTGAGGAGCGGATTGTGTGCGGCGATTATTGCGTGGACCGCAAAGGGCGCATGGTGCATATTGATGATGACAATTGCGACATCATCTGGACCGATGCACGCGAGAAGGTGGTTTATCCACAAAACTATGCCTATGCTCGGCTTTAATGCGAGTAGGTATTCACATTGTTACTGTTTAAAGTCTTGATTTTAAGTAAATAATAGTGCTTGTATAGTCTGTTGAAATATAACCGACATACACCTTGAGTATTCTCTGAAGTCTTTCGAGAGAGGATACTAAAATGAAAAAATTGACAATGATGGTGGTATTGGCGCTGGGCACCCTAAGCACAGCCCAAGCCGCAACCACTTATGAAATAAGCAAAGAGTGGACTTTTACGCACAGCGGTAGCGGTTACCTGTCTGAAATCCCGGCATTTGATGCAGCTACCAACACCTTATGGGTGGCGGGCGTAAAAGGGGTGGATGTGCTGGACGCCACCACAGGGAATTTTCTGCAACGCATTGATACCAGCGCTTACGGCAATATCAATAGCGTCAGTATCAGCAATGGCATGGCTGCGTTTGCTATTGAGAACACGGCGCGTACCAATGCGGGTATTGTCCAGTTATATAACACCTCCACCCGTAGCCTGGCTTCTGGTACCAACAGTTTTACCGTCGGCGCATTGCCGGATATGGTGACCTTTACCCCTGATGGCAAAAAAATCCTGGTGGCGAATGAAGGCACGCCAGACGTGTACGGTAAGCGCGTTGGGGCCACCGTGCCACGCGTGTATGGCCCGGCCGCGAATGACCCGGTTGGTAGCGTGACGATTATTGATGTGACCAGTCGCACCGTTGCCGCAACCGCCACGCTGGCTGGGGTGCCAACTTCAGGCAGCCATATCCGTACCAATACAGGCATGGACTTTGAGCCGGAATATATTGCAGTGAGTGCCGATGGCAGCAAGGCTTATGTCACCCTGCAAGAAGCCAATGCGATTGGTATTTTGGACCTGAATACCCATGCTTTCACGCAAGTGGTGGGCCTGGGGGTTAAGGATTTCAGCCAGCCTGGTAACAGCATAGACCCGCTCAACAATGGCAGCGTGA
>CAKZJM010000278.1 GCA_936943315.1 uncultured Methylophilus sp.
TGGGCATTGTGTCTTTATCCGGCGGTGCTTTTCTTGCCAATATTACGTCGGTGATTTTACTGATTTACGAAACTGTGACTTTACGCCGCTAAGCTGGCGAAGCTGTTGTGAATCTCAACCAGATTATCTTCCTGATCCTGCGGCGTATGCGCGCGCCGCTGCTGATGGTGATTATCAGCTATGCCATTGCCTTGATTGGCTTTGTGCTGATTCCTGGCATGGATAATCAGGGCCAACCTTACCACTACAGTTTTTTTGATGCGTTTTACATCCTGAGTTATACCGCCACCACCATCGGTTTTGGCGAGATTCCCTACCCGTTCACCACACCGCAGCGCTTGTGGATGACGTTTTCCATTTACCTGACGGTGATTTCCTGGTTTTACGCCATTGGGGCGATTATTGCGTTGTTCCAGGAGTCAGCCCTCAAGCAGGCGTATAAAACGGCCATGTTCCAGCGTGACGTCTGCAACTTGATGGAGCCGTTTTACCTGATCTGTGGCTATGGCGAGACGGGCGAAGAGCTGGTCCGCGCACTGGATAAAAACGAATTACGGGTGGTCGTGCTTGAGATGTCACCCGAACGCGTCAATGCCCTCGAAATGACGGACTATCAGTTTTATGTTCCGCATTTGTGTGCAGATGCGAAGCTTTCAGAAGTATTACTGTTTGCAGGCATTAAAAACCCGATGTGCCGTGGGGTGGCGGCTTTAACCGATGATGATCATGCCAATCTGGCCATTTCTGTCGCTATCAAGCTCATTAAACCTGGCCTGCCTGTGCTGGCGCGTGTGCAAAATGAAGTGATCGCCGCCAATATGGCTTCTTTTGGCACGGACCGCATTATTAATCCCTACCATATTTTTGGTGAGCATCTCGCCATGCGCCTCAATGCCCTGGGCACCTACTTGTTGCACGAGTGGCTCACGCGCGCACCTGGAGATGACATTGCGACGCCAGCGCCGATTCCACAAGGGCGGTGGATTGCCTGTGGCTATGGCCGTTTTGGCAAATCGGTGGTCAAGAGCCTGCAACATGAAAAGATGCATGTCACCATTATTGAAGCCGACCCGCAAGGCACGCAATGTGAAGACTGTATTGTGGGTAGCGGTGTCGAGTCGCACATCTTGCGGCAAGCGGGTGTTGAGCAGGCAGTTGGCATCGTCGCCGGGACTGACGATGACATTAACAACCTGTCGATTGTGATGACAGCGCTGGAGTTAAACCCGAAACTGTTCGTGATTATCCGCAAAAACAAGCGGCACAATGACCCGCTGTTTCAGCACTTTAATGCCGACATCACCATGCAACCCAGTGACGTGATTGCACACACCTGTCTTTCTTACATGGTTTCGCCCATGCTGGCTGACTTTCTGGTTACGGCCAGGCATCAGGGCAACGCCTGGGCCAATGCGGTGATTGCGCAGCTGGTTTCCAAGCTGGGCGAGAGAGTGCCTGATACCTGGGATATCACCATTGCGGGTGAGACGGCGCTGGCCGTGTGTGCCATGATGGAGCAAGGTATACAACCTGCACTTAAGCATTTAATGATGCGGCCTGCCGGTCAGCAACGCCATGAAATGCCAGTGGTGCCTTTGATGCTGGTACGTGGACAGGAAAAAATGTTGTTGCCGGAATTGTCTACACCCTTGCAGATGGGCGACAGGATTTTATGTTGTGGTCTGGACCAGGCAAAGTCTATCCAGCATTTTGTCATGCACGATATCAAAACCCTGCATTACCTGGTCACCGGCACCGAAATGCCCGAGACCTGGATAGGCCGCTGGCTCAAGCAATAAAAAAGCCCTGCTGTTGCAGGGCTTTTATCAAAACAGTCGCCAGACTATTCAGTGATCCGCTTATTTCTTACCAGACGCTTTGTCTTTACGTACGTTCTGAATAATAAAGTCTGCCGTCTGCAAGGCGGCTTCGTTCCCGCCCGCCATCGAGCTACCGGTAATGTATTTACCATCGATAATTAACGCAGGCACGCCCGTCGCGCCAGAGGAACGGAAAACCTGCATGGCTTTATTCATCTGCATATTAATCGCAAATGACTTGAAGGCTTTTTCCACTTTAATCTTGTCCAGGCCGCCTTGTTTGGTCACCCAGTCAATCGCCGCTGCTTCATCGGCAGGGTTGAGTGTTTTTGCTTTGTGAATGGCGTCAAACAATTGGCTATGTAGCTTCTCCAGCACGCCCAGTTCTTGCATGGCGAAATAGGTTTTAGCCATGGGTGCCCAGCTTGCGTTTGGCAACGCAGGCATGCGTTTGAAATATACATCCGCTGGTAATTTTTTCACCCAGGCTTGCAGTGGTTGCTCCATATGGTAGCAATGTGGGCAGCCATACCAAAACAGTTCCATGACCTCGATTTTGGCTGGCTGGTCAGTGGAAATTTGTTGCGCAACCTGGTCAAACTGTTCCCCCATTTGCGGATCAGCCCAGGCTGTACTGGCCGTCAACCCTGCCCAGAGCATTAAACTCAACAACATTTTTTTCATAAAGTCAGTTTCCTAGTTTTGTGGAAAGTAGTGATTTAACGTGGTAGCTGTCGATACGATGACAGCATCAGTGCGCTGAAGATTCGATATTGACCTTGATCAGATTGGCCTGAAAGCCATTGGTTTCCAGATCGTGGCTGATTTTGCTGATTTTCGCCAGGTCATTCAAGGGGCCAATCCGCACGCGGTGCATGGTGCCTTTGTTGGGGATGTCAGCTGTTTGCACAAAGGCTTCAAAACCCACCAGTGCCAGGCGTGTTTTCAGATTGTTGGCATCATCTTCTTTGGCAAACGCGCCAACCTGGATGAAATAGCTTTCCTGCTTGATGGTCGGGTTTTTCTTGACCTGTTGTTCACTGATCTTGCTCTCGGTATCCGGCAAGATGGTGTAAAAATCAAACTTGTTGGGGTCTTCAATGGCCGCATTACCCGGTTTGACTTCTTCTTCGGTCACCGTACTTTTGATAGGGATTTCCTGTGAGCCTTCGTCTTTTTTAAACGCACTGGAGAACGGGCTGTGGTCGCCTTTAATATAAATAATCAATGCGACCGTGAGCGCGACCCCCAAAAACAGGCCGACCAGCAGGCCGTTAAAAAAAGTGCTGCCGCTGCTTTTGCTTTTTGCTTTGGCTTGTGAGGGTTTGTAGTCGCGACTCATGAATGTGAACCTATCAGTGCATTTAAAGGTGC
>CAKZJM010000279.1 GCA_936943315.1 uncultured Methylophilus sp.
GCGTTACCTTGAACATTGACAAATCTTGGCAACGCTGTTGCCGCCAAAATACCCAACACTGCAATCACCACAACCAATTCAACCAACGTAAAACCAGCTTGCTTTTTCATTATTTAACTCCTAATCAAAATTCCCTGCCCTTATTGTCACAGTGGCAGGCTATAACTGCGTTAATTCACCCTCAGCAAAAAATATGCCAGACAATTTTGGTCCATACTGCATCAATTGCTTCGCAACCCAAAATATCCATTAACTACCCTTTAACATCACCGAGCTCATATCCCATATTGGTAAAAACACTCCCAATGCCAATACCAATACCAGCGCACCTAAAAAGATAATCAAAATAGGTTCAATCTGAGCCCCCAAGGTTTTAACGTCATATTCGACGTCAGCTTGATACATATCGGCGATTTCCTGCATTAAATCGTCTAACGACCCGGACTCTTCACCTACTGCGATCATTTGTAATACCAGAGGATTAAACACTCCGGTTTGTGTCGCAGTTCTTAATATTGTTTCGCCGCGCTCAATGCCCGCAGACATACTGAGAATTTTGACGGCAAGATAGTCATTTTCTACAGTCTGCGAAACAAGACGTAAGGCAGACAAGATGGGCAGGCCACTCCGCGTGGATAGCGCAAAGCTACGTGCAAACCGGGCCATGGTGCCTTTGAAAATAATCTTTCCGGCAATAGGTATCTTCATCTTGATGCGATCCCACTGCGAACGGCCTGCTGCGGTGCTCACATAAGACTTGAACATCCATACCGCCCCTACAATCATGGCAATCAGCACAAACCAGTAATTACGCATAAAACTGGAGAACGCGATCAAAATTTTTGTAATGAATGGCAAGTCAGCATGCATGCTGGCAAATACCTTTTCAAACTGCGGAATCACCATCACGTTAATGACCACAATTGCTATGGCCATAGCAATGAGCACGAACGTAGGATATTGCAAGGCAGACTTGATCTGGCCGCGCATAAAACGCTCAAACTCAATGTGCTGGGCAAGACGCAAAAAGATATTGTCGAGATTACCAGTGCCTTCACCGACACGGATCATGCTGATATAAAAATTATCGAACACTTTAGGGTGCTCAGTCATCGCCATGGATAACTCTCGCCCTGCATCCAGACTCACACGCAACTGGCCGACGACTTGAGCCAGCTTGGCATTACCCACCGAGCTTTGAATGCCCGCCAAGGCACGCATAATCGGGATACCAGCCTTAAGCAGGGTGTACATCTGCTTGCTAAATAACATCACATCAAGACTGGTGACTTTTTCTTCAAACAGGTTGATGGAGATATCACCCGCCTTTTTCTGTTTGATTTCAGTCGGGGTAATTTTAGAAAGTATGAGTGCTGCACCGAGAGCATCGAGGTCAGCCGCCTCTTGCACGCCATTTACCATCATGCCATCTTCGGTACGCCCTTTGTATTCAAATATCGGCATAAGCGAGACTCTGGTTACTCTTCAAATTGATTGTCGACACGCATGATTTCGTCCAGCGTGGTCTTGCCATCTAAAGCCAGTTGCAAAGACTGGTCGCGCAGGGTTTTGCCCTTAAGCCGCTCGCGCGCTTTTTGAATAAAGATATTGGTATCCGGCATATTGGCAGCCATTGCCAGTTCATCGGTCATTTCAAGAAATTCATATAAGCCGACGCGACCCAGGTAGCCGGTACGGTTGCAGTGCTGGCAGCCTTTGCCGTGACGGAAATTACCCACCAGACTAGGCTGCGGCAACACTTGTTTCAACCAGACCGATTCTGATTCATTGGGCGTATGTTCTTCTGCGCAGTGCGGGCAAATCAGTCGCACCAGGCGTTGCGCCATCACGCCCAACAATGACATGGCTACCATAAAGCGCGGCACGCCCATATCAATGAGACGCACCGGCGCGGTTGAGGCATCGTTGGTATGCAGGGTTGAAAGCACCAGGTGGCCAGTCATGGAGGCACGCAAGCCAGTTTGCGCAGTTTCTTCGTCGCGCATTTCACCCACCAGCACAATGTCAGGGTCCTGACGCAAAATGGCGCGTAACAGCTTGGGGAAATCTAGCTCAATTTTTTCATTGACCTGGGTTTGAATAATGCCAGGGAGCCGATATTCCACAGGATCTTCTACGGTAATCACTTTGGCTTCGGGCGTATTCAACTCACTCAGGGCGGAATACAAGGTGGTGGTTTTACCACTACCGGTCGGACCAGTGACCAGTACCATGCCACTTGGTCGGCCGATCATTTTGCGGAAGCGTGCCAGCAAATCGGGTGGCATCCCGAGTTTATCGAGCTGAAAATGCCCGGTATTCTGGATCAGCAGACGCATCACCACGGTTTCGCCATATTGGGTAGGCATGGTAGAAATACGCATGTCTACCGCGCGGCCTTTGACGCTAAACCCAAAACGGCCATCTTGCGGTAATCTTTTTTCCGAGATATCCAGGCCTGCCATGATTTTGAGGCGCATCACCAAGGCGGTAGCAATCTGAATATCCGCCTGGGTTTGGAAATGCATCACGCCATCAATGCGGAAACGGATCAGCAATTTGTTTTCTTGCGGCTCAATATGCACGTCTGAGGCTCTTACCTGCACGGCATCCTCAAAAATGGTCTGCAGCAGCTTAACCACCGGCGCATCATCAATGCCCAGGTCTACGCCCATCAGGCTGGAGAGATCAGCATTGCTGGCAGCCAAATCTTCTTGCAGCTCCAGCGCCAATGAAGAGATTTGCTCAGTCTGTCGATAAGAGCGGTCTATCGTCTGCATGAGCAGACTCTCTTGCACCACCACGATGTCGATATCACGCTTGAGCAACCTGATGAGTTCGTCATAGGCGTAGACATCCGATGGATCAACCATCGCGATTAAAAAGCTATTTGGCCGCTCTTCAAGCAAAATGGCGCGGAAACGGCGCGATTGGACTTCAGGGAGTTTTTGAACCTGTTTGACGTCCAGTTCATACTGGCCCAGATCCAAAAATGGGATATTCAATTGTGAGGCGACTGCTTCGGCAATTTGCCGCTCGTTGGCATAGCCTTTTTCGGCAATGACGCGGCCCAGGCGACGACCTGTCTTGCGCTGTTCCTCCAGCGCTTGCTCAAGCTCAGCTTGGGTCATGAAATTCTGTCTGACTAGAATTTCACCTAATCTAATTTTCTCGGGATGAGCCATGG
>CAKZJM010000280.1 GCA_936943315.1 uncultured Methylophilus sp.
TCTGATGCCTGCCTGGCAGGCAAGGCCAATGTGGTGTTTGCCAAGGGCAAGCTGGTCACGCATTGCCTCACCAACCATATTCCGTTTATTCCTTTTTCTACCTTTGATGATGTTCTGGCCACGCTTAAAACCTGGCCCGAATGTCAGCTTCATTTTTCTCATCACACTGCATAACGCACATTGAATCAGTAGGGGCCGTTTTAGCATGGACACAAAAATCATTGAAATCCTGGATAAGAACAACAAGTATTGCTCGCATGGGGACACCGTCAATTACGCCGACCCTCCCAAAGTGTTTGAAAGTTGTGATGGCAGTTTTCTGTTTGACGAAAAAGGCATCCGCTATCTGGACTGGCAGATGTGGTATTCGGCGGTGAACTTTGGCTACAAAAACGAGCGTATCGCCAATGTGTTAAGAAAACAAATCGACACCTTGCCACAACTGGCGAGCCAGTATCTGCACAAGGAAAAAGTCGAGCTGGCAGAGATCATCTGCCGCTATATGGAAGAAAAGTACGGCGTGAAAGGCCGCGTACACTTTAATGTGGGCGGTGCGCAAGCCGTTGAAGACTCACTCAAAGTGGTCCGCAACCACACTGGTAAAACGCACCAGTTTGCCTTTATGGGCGGCTACCATGGCCGCACACTGGGTGCTTCTGCCATCACCTCGAGTTACCGCTACCGCCGCCGGTTTGGCAACTTTGCCGACCGTGCCCATTTTGTGCCTTACCCATACTGTTTCCGTTGCCCGTATGACATGAAGGTAGAGACCTGCGATACCTACTGCCACAAGGAATTCGAGAAGCTGTTTGACACCGAGTACCAGTCGTTCTGGGACGAAAAGTCCAAGCAATGTGAGTTTGGTGCGTTTTATATCGAGCCCATGCAGGGCACCGGTGGTTACATCATTCCGCCAGACGGCTATATGCAAAAGCTGCAGGCTTCACTGAAAAAACGCAATGTGCTGCTCGTGGCCGATGAAATCCAGATGGGTGTGTACCGTACCGGCAAGCTGTGGTCGTGGGAAAACTTTGGAATCGTGCCGGATATTTTTGTGTTCGGTAAGGCCATCACCAATGGTCTCAATCCGCTGTCTGGCATCTGGGCCCGCGAAGAGCTGATTTCGCCGGAGAAGTTTCCTCCAGGGTCTACCCACTCAACCTTTGCTTCCAATCCATTAGGCACCTCCGTCGCGCTGGAAGTCCTGAAAATGACGCAGGAATCAGACTTTGAGCCGCATGTGCGCGAGCGCGGGGCTTATTTCCTCAAGCGGTTGCATGAACTGAAATCGCGCTGGAAATGCGTAGGCGATGTCAGTGGGCTGGGTCTGGCGTTGCGCATCGAGCTCTGCCAGAACGATGGGTTCACGGCCAGCCGTGCACTGGCAGACCGCATGTTTAATGAGGGGCTCAAAGGCGATGTCATGATCAACGGCATACCGCATGGCCTGGTGCTGGACATTGGTGGTTACGAAAAGAACGTGATCACGCTGGCGCCTTCGTTAATGATTTCCGAGCAGGAAATTGATTTGGGCATACAGCTGTTTGAAGCGCTGCTCACCCGTTGCGGCGCTGAGTAACTACGTGATGGAAATTGTCGCTTACGACTTCGACGGCAGCCTCGCCATGCAGCAATCCTTGTTGCAAGCGCGTGGCATCCAGCTGTCATTGCAGTCTATGCGCCAGTTTGAGCGCTCTGCACGGTTGTGGGCATCATCAGCCGTGTTCAAGCAACTGGCCCAGGCATTGCCACGGCCAGCGCCGCAGGGCCAGTTCAGTTTAATCGGGTCGGGCGATTACCACCATGTGTCGCTGGCCTTGATTAGCCAGCTGACGCAACCGCTTACGGTCGTGCTGTTTGATAACCACCCTGACTGGATGCGGCCGCCGCACCAATATCACTGTGGCACCTGGGTTTATAGCCTGGCCAGGCTGGCGCACGTAGAACGTATTGTGATTATCGGCCTGGAGAGTGGAGATATTGCCGAGGACCGGTTTGAAAAAGGCGATATGAAAAGTTACCTGCAAGGAAAGATTGTGTTGTTGCCTTATCAGCCGGTGCAAGTCGGCGAACTCACCCTCAAAAGCAGCTTTAAAGAACATGTGTTCATGGGCATTGCAGAACTCCTGGGCGAGATTGAGACAGACCATATTTATATCAGCGTAGACAAAGATTGCCTGCGCGCAGAAGACGCCAGAACCAACTGGGAGCAAGGCAGTATGCCTTTGAGCACGGTCACCACGGCCATACGCGCACTCAAGGCGCATAAGCAAGTGGTGGGGGCCGATACGGTCGGTGATTTTTCTCCGGTGCGTTTCCGCTCCCCGTTAAAGTGGATCGCCTCTCATCTGGATAGGCGCAGCCAGCCGCGCGAAGAACTAGAGGTAGCCAGCCGCATCAATGCCGCCGCCAATGCCTTGCTCATTGAAGCCCTGATAGGACCAGCATCGTGACCGGGATGTATGGCTTGTTTGTCGCTGCGGTGTTGCTGGATACGCTGGGGACGACTTTATTCAAGCTGGGCGCCAGCCATGCCGCTGAGTTGGAAACCTCGCTGGCACAAGGGATGGGTTTCAAGACCGTGCAGTCATTTTTTAGCAGTTGGTATATTCCACTCGGCCTTGCGGTGTACGTGGTGGAGTATGTGATCTGGATTACCTATTTATCGTCATCTTCACTGAGCCGGGCGTTTCCCATGTATAGCCTGACCATCGTGTTGATATTGATTGTTTCAAGATGGGTGCTGAAAGAACAAGTCGGGTTGAATCGCTGGTTGGGAGCTGTCCTGATTATCGCGGGTGTATTGATGTTGGGAGGCAGTGAGTGATGACGTTACAGCAGATGGTGGGTGAACAGGGTTTTTGCCTGGGCCACTCTGAGCATGCCGTGTTGCTGGTACACGGATTGACCGGTACGCCAGCGGAAATGAAGCACTACGGCAAGCAGATTGCGCGTAAAGGCCTGTCTGTCGTCTGCCCGGTGCTGGCAGGGCATTGTGCATCAGTCAATGAACTGGGCCAGACCAGCTGGCAGCAATGGCTGGCTTCCATTGAGGCCGTCTTTCTTGAGATGCGTAAACAATATACCACCGTGTTTGTGTCCGGCTTATCCATGGGTGCCCTCATTGCCCTGTTGCTAGCAGCAAAATATCCCACGAAGGTGGCCGGGGTGATGTTGCTGTCAGTCACGTTTTTTTATGACGGCTGGAACATTCCGGTATTCAAGCAGCGCTTTTTATTGCCGCTGGTGTTGTACTCGCCGCTGCGTTATTTCATGCAGTGGGAGGAAACCGCGCCTTATGGCATCAAGTGCGAGCGCACAAGATCCATGGTCGCCGCCGTGCTTGAAAACAAGGATGCCCGGACTTCGGAAAAAATCGGCTATTTTAAAACCCCGGCCACTGTCATTTACCAGAGCGTCAAGCTCATTCATGCCGCACGCAAGTGCCTGCCGCAAGTGACGGTGCCGGTGCTGATTGTGCATTCGACTGAAGACGACATGGCCAGCCTCAAAAACGCCTATGTGGTGGAAAAAGAAGTTTCCAGCCAGCGCATTGATACTTTCTATATTGGTGATACCTACCATGTCGTGACCCTGGATAAGCGCAAGGATGATATTGCAAAACGCAGTGCAGAATTTTGTTTGTCAGTGATTAAAGAAGCAGAAGTACACAGTTAAGGAGTTGTTATGGAGAACACTTTTGAAGTCGTCAGCAAACTGATTGCCAACAAGCTGGAGATTGACCAGCAGTCCATTACCCCGCAAAGCAAACTGGCCGAACTCGGCCTGGATTCATTGGATATTTTTGACATCATTTTTCAGGCTGAGGACCAGTATGGCATTAAAGTCCCCAATCCGTCTGAAGAGATTGCCACCGTAGAAGATGTGGTCCGCATGCTCAATGGGCTGCTGTTTCCAGCGGCCAGCGCATCATGAGCATGCCCAGAAGGGTGGTCATCACCGGCGCAGGGATCGTTTCCCCGCTGGGTAACAGCCTGCAAACGTTCCAGGCCAATCTCCTGGCGGGCGTGTCGGGCATCGGCCACCTCAATGCTGATTTTACGCACAAGCTTGAAACGCGAATTGCCGCGCAATGCCAGTTCGATGGTGAGCAGCATTTCAGCCGCCAGGAACTGGCCCTGCTGGACAGGGTGAGCCAGTTTGCACTGGTGAGCGCCGATCAGGCTGTGCAACAGGCCGGGCTGGATTTCTCCAGCATTGACCCGGCGTCGGCAGGTTGCTTTATCGGCACCGGCATGGGCGGCGCGAGTGCCACCGAGGACGGCTATGCCCGTTTGTTTGAACAAGGCTTGAACCGCCTCAAACCCTTTACCGTGCTCATGGCCATGAATAACGCAGCCGCTTCGCAAATCGCCACCAAATATGGCCTGGCCGGGCCCAACATGACGGTCTCTACCGCATGCTCCTCGGCCGCGGTGGCCATTGGTGAGGCTGCCAAACAGATTGCATTTGGCCGTTGCGAGATCGCCCTCGCCGGAGGCAGCGAAGCGTTGCTCACGTTTGGCACCATCAAGGCTTGGGAGGCTTTGCGTACGCTGGCTAAAGAAGATCCGCAGGATGCATCAGCGTCATGCAAACCCTTTTCTGCCAACAGAACAGGCTTGGTGCTGGGGGAGGGCGCAGCCGTGTTTGTGCTGGAAAGTTATGAACATGCCGTTCAGCGTGGCGCGCACATTCTTGTTATGGTGCCTCCAATGACTTTAACCATATGACGCAACCTTCTGTGCAGGGCCAGGCACTAGCCATGCAAAACGCGCTTAATGATGCAGGCGTGAGCGCCGGGCAGATTGGCTATATCAATGCACATGGCACGGGTACACAACTGAACGACGTGACTGAAACCCAAGCCATAAAGCAAGTGTTTGGTCCTGCTGCCATGCAACTCCCGGTGAGCTCTACCAAGTCCATGCACGGGCATTTAATGGGGGCCGCCGCCGCGGTAGAACTGGCGGCTTCACTGGTGGCGCTGCACACAAATACCTTGCCACCCACCATGCATCTTGAGACGCCCGACCCGGCGTGTGACCTCAATTATGTGGTGAATGTCGCGCAAGTGGTGGCG
>CAKZJM010000281.1 GCA_936943315.1 uncultured Methylophilus sp.
GCCGACGCCGATGCCGAGATCTTCGGCGCAATCTCCAAGGAACTCGGTCGCCAGCGTCATGAGATCGAGCTGATCGCCTCGGAGAACATCGTCTCCCGCGCCGTGCTCGAGGCGCAGGGTTCGATCATGACCAACAAATATGCCGAGGGCTATCCGGGCAAGCGCTATTATCAGGGCTGCCACCCGTCCGACGTCGTCGAGCAGCTGGCGATCGACCGCGCCAAGGAATTGTTCGGCTGCGGCTTTGCGAACGTCCAGCCGCACTCGGGAGCGCAGGCAAACGGCGCGGTGATGCTCGCACTGACCAAGCCCGGCGACACCATCATGGGGCTCAGCCTCGACGCCGGCGGCCATCTCACCCACGGCGCCAAGGCCGCGCTGTCGGGCAAGTGGTACAATGCCATCCAATATGGCGTTCGTCCCGACGACCACCTGATCGACTTCGACCAGGTCGAGGCACTCGCCCGCGAGCACAAGCCCACCCTGATCATCACCGGCGGTTCGGCCTATCCGCGCCAGATCGACTTCGCTCGTTTCCGCGCCATCGCGGATGAAGTCGGCGCGTTGTTCATGGTCGACATGGCGCATTACTCTGGCTTGATCGCTGGTGGTGTTTATCCTAACCCGGTCCCCCATGCAGATTTCGTCACCTCTACCACCCACAAAACATTGCGTGGTCCCCGTGGCGGGATCATCCTGGCCAAGGCCGAGTTTGAGAAATCATTGAACTCCAACGTGTTCCCAAGCTTGCAAGGTGGCCCACTGATGCACGTGATTGCGGGTAAAGCGACTGCTTTCCTCGAAGCAGCCCAGCCTGAGTTCAAGCTATACCAGGAGCAAGTATTGAAGAACGCCAGCGCCATGGCTAAAACCCTGGCCGCACGTGGTTTACGCATTATCTCTGGCCGCACTGAATCTCATGTGTTCCTGGTAGACCTGCGTCCTAAAGGTTTGACCGGTAAAGCAGCTGATGCCTACCTGGGCCAGGCGCATATCACCGTCAACAAGAACGCGATCCCGAACGATCCTGAAAGCCCATTCGTGACTTCTGGTATCCGTATCGGCTCACCAGCCATCACGACACGCGGCTTTAAAGAAGCGGAAGCGGAGCAAGTGGCTAACCTCATTGCCGACGTGCTGGATAATCCGGAAAGTGCAGAAGTCATTGCTGCGGTGAAAGCCAAAGTACACGCCTTGACTGACAAATTCCCTGTCTACGGCAAATAATTTGTCTGGTTATTTCCAGCCATGAAATGTCCGTTTTGCGGTGCCGATGATACGCAAGTGGTAGATTCCCGCCTCAATGAGGAGGGGAACTCCATCCGTCGTCGGCGTCGCTGCCAGGTGTGTGACAAGCGTTTTACCACCTATGAAACGGCAGAGTTACATCTGCCGCAAGTGGTCAAGCAAAACGGCACGCGTGAAGAATTCAAGCGCGAAAAATTGCGGGTGTCATTTACACGAGCGCTGCACAAGCGCCCGGTGCCTACCGAGTATGTCGACAAAGCCATGGACCGGATTATTCAAAAAGTCCTTGGCCTGGGTGTGCGTGAAGTCCCGGCGCGCCTGCTGGGCGAAACCGTGATGCAAGAACTCAAACAAATGGATCAGGTGGCTTATATCCGCTTTGCCTCGGTGTATAGAAGCTTTTCGGATGTGGATGATTTTCATAATGCCATCCGAGACCTGGATGTGACTGATAGCGATTAATCCTGAAAGGCAAGCTGCATGAAACTGATCAAGCTGTCTGCGACTGTACTGGCTGTATTCACGGTGCTGCTGACCATTGTGTTTTTTACCTGGTGGGCATTCAAGGATGAAGCGGTATTTGGCAGTGAAAAGTTTGACCAGACCCGCTGGATGGAGCTTTCAAGCAGTGTGCAAAAAGATTGCCGCCGCGGCGACATGGCTTATGACCTCAAAAATCACATTCTGATCCGGGGCGCGAAAAAAGAAGCTGTGATGGCATTGCTCGGGCGCCCCAGCCTGGAAGATGCCAATGCTCTGGAATACGACCTGGGTAAATGCATGCACGTTTACCATGCGCTACGGATTTATTTTGACCAGGATGGCCGTATCACCCACAGCCAGATTTCTTCACACTAGTTGTTTAAGCGTACGCGGGTGACAGCCCTGTTGTTTGCGGCGTAGCGGTTTTATAGCGCTTGCGGAAAGTCTGCATAAAGTCTGCCAGTTGTTCAGCGGCAGCCACTTCCAAACCATTGTAAATTGAAGCGCGGATACCGCCGATGCTGCGGTGACCATTGAGGCCAGAAAAGCCAGCCTCATGCGCGGCCTTCAAAAAGGCCTGCTCTATCTCTGCGTCGGGTAAATTAAACACCACATTCATGTTGGAGCGGTCTGCCACGGCCGCCCGGCCGCGGTAAAAGTCGGCATGGTCGTCCAGCACCTGATACAAACAGTCCGCTTTGAGCTGATTACGTTTGGCGACGTGATGCAATCCGCCCATTTCATCGCGCAACCAGCGCGTGACCAGCAACACACTGTAAATGGCAAATACAGGCGGCGTGTTGTAAATCGAATGTGCATCGGCCTGCGCATGGTAGTTAATAAATCCGGGCAGGTCTTCTGGCATGCGCTGCATAAAGTCGTCGCGCAAAATGACCAGGGTCACCCCGGCTGGCCCTATGTTTTTCTGGGCATGGGCATAAATCATGGCGTAACGGTTAAATTCGCCAGGGGCCGACAGCAGGTCAGACGACATGTCACAGACGCGGGGGACATCCTCACGGCCAGGCACGCGGTGAAACTGCAAGCCTTCTACGGTCTCGTTGGAAATATAGTGAAAATAGGCCGCTTCTTTGGAGAGGTTCAGTTCTGCATCGCTGGGTAAACGGCCAAACTGGACGGTTTTGCCACTCCAGGCCACATTGAGTTGACCGGATTTTTCCGCTTCATGAATCGCTTTGCCACTCCAGTAGCCGCTGTGGATATAGTCGGCAGATTGCCCATTGCGCAGCAGGTTCATCGGCAGCATGGAAAACTGCTGTGTAGCACCGCCTTGCATCATGAGTACACGCGTACTCTCTGGCAAGCCCATCAACAGGCGGATATTGTCTTCAAGTTCTTTGACGATTTGCGCAAACCACTGTGAACGATGGCTGATGCCCAGGATAGACAAACCAACCTCAGGCACACACAGCATGGCTGCCTGGAGTTGCTGTAACACGCTTTCTGGCAAGGCCCCTGGGCCGCCGGAAAAATTCAACTGATTGGCATTGAGTGTCATGATGCGCTCTCCAGTAAAGGTTGCGTGTGTAATGCATATAAATACTGCTCAAAAGCGTGCTGCAATTTAGCAACTTGCCCCGCCTTAAACGGGAACAGGCTCGCTGAGTCCATGGCGTGGACCGCCATGATGTGGTCGATCTCGAATACCAGCAGCTCGCCATGGCGGGTTTCAGCGCAATCAATACACAGGTAATCCAGCTGCAAACGTTCATAAATGGCTGACAAAGCGGCTTGATGGCGTGCCGCAAACCCGGCAAAGTTTTGCATAAACTGGCCTTCTTCGGCACGTTTTTCGGCGGAGTCATACATGCCTGCATTGACGTAATGCACCATCCAGTCACTTGAAATTGCCATGTGGCAAATGAAGGGCTGGCCACGCAACATGGCGATTCTGTATTTGCGGAACTGCCCATCTTCGCTGCTGTAATCGACAAAGCGTGACACGAAAAACTGTGCGCTATCCACGGTGCTGAGATAGGTTGCCAGTTCGGCTGCGGAGGTGACTTTTGCCAGGTGGTTGCCTGCCTGGGAGCCCACCGGGCGGATAATCAATGGAAAGCCTGGCAAAGGCTCTGTGCCTGCTTGTTCTACCGTGCGTGGCAAGCTTAAACGGGTCACCACCTGGCTGCGCGACAAACGGTGAGTACGCGGCATCTCCAGCCCTGAGATACCTTGCAACAGCTCGCTCAATTGGTCGCGGTTGACGTTAGGTAACAGGTGTGGCGGATTGATCACTGGCTTGGCATGACCCAGGAGGCTGGCCTGCACGGCGAGTAGGAGCGCGCGGTTGGCCTGGCTATCGGATAAGCCCACCATCACGGCATCATGCGCTGGCAGCGGCGACGGTAACGGTTGCTCTACGCTGGCATAGTAATACAGCAGTTCCACCGGGCTGTTTTCAAGCAAGCAATCAATCGGTGTGTTTTCTGACAGGTCACCCGGCGTCAGGATCATCAGCAGACGGAATTTAGGCGGCCTACAGTTGGCCGGGCGGACATACAGGCGTTGTAGCGACAAAGCCTGTTCCTGAATCGCCAAGCCCATGTCGCGCATTTTGAGGCATAGAAATACGGTGGCCAGGTTCATCCACAAAATGGCGTTCTCCTGGTCCTGGTTGGCTTGTACCAGCAGCGATTGCCCGTGTGCGCGCAAGTCGGCACCGTTCAGGCTCATGCGCAGAAAAGGCGCGAGACCCTGGAAGGTATGTCCGGCATTATTGTGTTCAAGGGATTGCAATAAATTATCGATATAGCGCCGTTTTTCGCTGGCACGAGGTGACGCCCAGAAGTCATCGCTGGTGAATACTATGGCATCCTCCACGCTGACTTGCACGCGATAGGGCTGCCCCAGCAGTTGGGTATGCACATAGGTGGCAAAGCACTCGGCAAAGTCTTCTTGTACATCCATGCTGGCATACAAGGTCGGGAAAGCCGTCCTGGCCAGATCACGGTACAGGTCGAGGGCCTGGCTGGCGTGTAATGCGGGTTGCTGGTAAAAAGAGATTTTTTCGCGGTGCGGAAAGTTCTGCTCGGGCCGGATGGCTTTGCTGCCACTGGTTTGCCAGCTGTGTTTGCTGAAGTGGCCTGCCAGTTTCGGCAAGGGTAGCGTCCATGCGGGTGGACAGATGTCTGTCATGGTCGCCAGCACATGGCCAAATTCATGCAGTAACAGAAAGCGCATGGCTTGCACGCGATGATCATGCGCCTGGTCGGCAATCTGCACGCTGATTTGCAACTGCTGTTCTGGCACAAATGCCGAGTTTTCTTTCCAGCTTGCCCAGGCGTTGGCGGAGGTGTGCGCAAAGGCTGCGCGATCAAGCACGATGACAAAGCCGAGATTATTGCTGCCGTCGCCCAGTGCCACCATGTCGGTCAGGCCTGAAGCGCCCAGGTTGTCCGCAAAGAAAATCCCCAGCACAGATTTACTCAGCAGGTTCATCAGGCTTTCAGGTAATGCGGACAGGGCTGCCGTCAGGTCTGCCTGTAAATCAGCCGTGATGGGTGTCAGGTCACAGGCTCGCTGCTGTGAGCTGCCATAGGTTGACAGAAACGACTGCAAGTCTGCGGTGGGCGGAACGACCCGTGTAGGCAAAGGGTGTGCATACAAGGCCAGCCATGGATTGGGATCGGCAATATAAATCATGCTTTAGTGTAGCCTCGATACGCACAAGTGCTTGCTTGAAAGAAACATGCAAAACCCCCGGTATTCAGCAGTTCGTAGAGCTAATGATGACTTGTATGGGCTGCTGACAAAAACACCGTAAACCGCTTATTTTTTGTATCATGGCAGTCTATGTCTCAAAGTACACAAGATATTGAATGGATGACGCGGGCATTGCGCCTGGCCGCAAGGGGCTTATACACCACAACGCCTAATCCGCGGGTGGGTTGCGTCATTGTCAGGCAAGGCCAGGTGGTGGGTGAAGGTGCCCATCTCAAGGCGGGCGAACCGCATGCGGAAGTGCATGCTTTGCAGGCGGCTGGTGATCTGGCGCGCGGTGCCACTGCCTATGTTACGCTGGAACCATGCAGCCATTTTGGCCGCACGCCACCGTGTGCCGATGCACTGGTCAATGCAGGCGTCAGCCGGGTGGTGGTAGCCATGCAAGACCCTAACCCGCTGGTGTCTGGTAATGGCATCGCACGCCTGCGAGCACAAGGCATAGCGGTGACGGTGGGGGTTGGCGAAGCACAAGCCACAGCATTGAATCCTGGGTTTATCCTGCGCATGACACAGCAACGGCCCTATGTCCGCCTGAAAGTGGCCGCCAGCCTGGATGGCTGCACAGCATTGGCAAACGGTGCCAGCCAGTGGATTACTTCGCCCGATGCGCGTAAGGATGTGCATCATTGGCGTGCGCAGAGCTGTGCCGTGCTGACTGGCATCGGCAGCATTCTCAAAGATAACTCGGCCTTGACGGTCAGGGAGGTCAGCACTCCGCGGCAACCCTTACGGGTGATTGTGGATAGCCAGTTACGTATACCGGTCGATGCAAAAGCGTTGCAGGATGGCCATGCCATCGTTGCCTATGCACAAGGGGAGGTGGCCAAACTGGAGATGCTACAGGTGATGGGACTACGGACCTGGCATCTGCCGAATGCCCAGGGGCAGGTGGATATCAGGGCCTTAATGCAGGCATTGACTGCCTTGCCTTGCAATGAACTACTGATTGAGGCGGGTGCCACATTGAACGGCGCCTTTTTGCAACATGGGCTGGTAGATGAACTATTGATGTATTACGCACCCAAACTCATGGGCAGTACTGCACGAGGGATGTTTGACTTACCGCCGTTTAGCCAGATGGCTGAGGTGCATGCACTGCACATTGTGGATATCCGGCAGTTCGGCCAGGATATTCGTATACAAGCCAAACTTCAAACCTGAGATCATGCTGATTGATACCCATTGCCACCTGAATGCCAGCGAGTTTGACGCTGACCGCGAACAGGTGTGGCAAGACGCCCAAGCCCAAGGAGTGCGCGCGGTTGTGATTCCTGGCGTGACACAAGCGACATTCCAGCCCATCATCCAGTGGTGTGCGCAACACCCGCAGGCCGGTTTCGCACTCGGCTGGCACCCGCTGTTTGTGGATCAGGCGCCTGAAGATGCGTTGCAGACCTTGCAGCAAACTGTTGCTGAGGTATTGGCAGGCCCGCAAGCCCATCAATTAGTGGCCATCGGCGAAATCGGCCTCGATTTTTTCGTGACGCGTGACAATGAGGCAAAACAGATTGCCCTGCTGAAAGGGCAGCTCGACATTGCCAAGCAATTTGGCTTGCCCGTCATTTTACATGTGCGGGCCGCAGTCGATAGTGTGCTCAAATATATACGCAAGCATCAAATTCCCTCCGGGATTGCGCATGCCTTTAATGGCAGCATGCAACAGGCCATGATGTTTACGGAGCTGGGATTCAAGTTAGGGTTCGGTGGCGCCATGACTTGGCCGCGTGCACTCAAAATCCGCAAACTGGCCGCAGAGCTGCCCCTGCAACACCTCGTTTTAGAGACAGATTCCCCGGATATTCCACCGGTATGGCTGGGTCATCAGGGGCGAAATAGTCCGGCTCAATTAAAAAGAATAGCTGAAGAAATGGCCTTAATTCGTGGCTTGGAAGTTTCGCAACTCATTGAAATCACAGGCAAAAATTCTACGCAAGTTTTGCCAAAATTAGCCCATTTATGCACATGACTTAAAGTGACACATTAAGAATGTGACGAAAGTGTTTCAATTATAGTGGTCTGTGCTAAGTGGTTGATTTTATTGGATAAAAAAATAGATTAAAAAATGAACTTTCAGAAAAAGTCCTTTTAAATTGGTAAGTTACGTTTTTAAGACACAGCAATCCACAAAGTTATCCACAGATTTTGTGGATGGAAAAATACGGTGTTTGTCCTACAAAAAAAGCAAGCTGTTTTACAAACTTTACAACTATTGATTCTCACTGAGCGACCACCCCTAGATGCGTATTCATACACAACATTTCCGCACCATTTGGCAAGAGGCTGACAGCGTCATTCTCATAGACCAGACACG
>CAKZJM010000282.1 GCA_936943315.1 uncultured Methylophilus sp.
CTTGCGCTGGCTTGTAGCAGCTTGTTGCTGCGGGCAGAAGAAATTCCCTTGCGCCCGCAGCACCCTGACCGTCATGTGGTGGTAAAAGGCGACACGCTCTGGGATATTTCAGCCAAGTTTCTCAAGAACCCGTGGCAATGGCCGCAAATCTGGCAACTTAACCGTCAGCACATCAAAAACCCGCACTGGATATATCCTGGCGATGTGATTGTACTCGACACCAGCAGTGGCAAACCAGTCCTCAAGCTGGTACGCGAATCCGTCACGCTGGAACCCGGCATGATTGTGACGCCTATCAAAGGGGATGCCATTCCGGCTATACAGCCCAATATCATCCTGCCATTTTTAACCAAACCCCTGCTCATTTCGCCAGAAGACCTGAAAGCCGCACCCAGAATTGTCGCCGCACAGGAAGAGCGCGAGATTTTAAGCCCTGGCACGCATATCTACGTGCAAGGCCTGCCAGATTCCAACCGAAATGTATGGGCGATTTACCGTGAAGGTGAGCCGGTGAAAGATCCTGAAAATGGCGAATTGCTCGGCAATGAAGCACATTACCTGGGTGAAGCGAGGCTGTTGCGCACGGGCCAGCCTGCCACTCTCACGGTCACACAGGCCAAGGAAGAAATTGCCGTCAAAGATAAACTGATTGCAGTTGAAGACGAGCTGACCCCGGCCTTTATTCCACACGCGCCAGAAACGCACATCCAGGGACAGATTGCGCGTGTCAGCGAAGGCATTAACGAAACTGGCTATGGCCGTGTGGTCGTACTCAACCGCGGGGAAGAACAAGGTCTGGAGCGCGGCCATGTGTTATCGGTGCTGCGCAAGGGGGTCAATATGGTAGACCCTGAGTTCGACCCTAAAAAACCGGTCAATATCCAGCTACCAGATGAGCCAGTTGGCCTGGTGATGGTATTCAAGACCTTCCCAAAACTGTCTTATGCCTTGGTGATGCAGGCGTCGCAGCCTATCCATGTCGAAGACGTTGTGCGTACGCCTTAACGGACTCACGCAGTATCGCGAAATGACCGAAACCAACAACACCTAAAACAAAAACATAAAATATATAGTGTGACAACGACGGCAGAACAGCTAAAGCCCTGGATTGCGCTCAGCCTGGTCGAAGGACTGGGCAGCGTGACTTATTGCCAGTTACTGTTAAGCTTTCAAACGCCTGAAGCCATTCTCGAGGCCCCCTACTCTGCCCTGCGCGACATCGTGAACAAAGAGGTCGCCGAGGGTATCCAGAAAGCCATGGATGACCCGCATATTGTGCTCACCCTGGAGTGGCTGGGCCACACGGGAAATCACTTGATTACGCTGGGTGATCCTTATTATCCGCAACGCTTGCTGGACACAGACCAGCCGCCGCCTGTGCTATATGCCAAGGGCAACCTGCAAATCCTTAAACGTCCGGGTCTCGCGATTGTGGGTAGCCGACACGCCACACCGCAGGGCGAGTCTACCGCAGAGAATTTTGCCGAGAGCTTGTGCCGGGCAGGCTTTGCCGTGGTAAGCGGGCTGGCCCTGGGCATTGATGGCGCCGCTCACCGTGGCGCACTCAGGGCAGACGGCGGCACGATTGCAGTGGTGGGGACCGGTCTGGACATTGTTTACCCGGCCCGGCATAAGGCGCTGGCCCACCAGATTGCACAACACGGCTTATTGCTTTCAGAATATCCGCTGGGCACGCCCTCCCTTACGCACAACTTTCCGCGGCGTAACCGTATTATTAGCGGGCTGTCTGAAGGCTGCCTGGTGGTCGAGGCCAATATTGATAGTGGTTCACTGATTACCGCCCGCTTCGCTACAGAACAAGGCCGCGAAGTATTTGCCATCCCGGGCTCAATTCACTCACCGGTCGCCAAAGGCTGCCACGCCTTAATCAAGCAAGGCGCAAAACTGGTGGAGTCGACCGAGGATATTGTGAGTGAATTGCGCCATATCCGCCTGCCAAATCCGGCATTTTCGATTAGCCCGAACGGGCCATTACCCGATTGGACTAATATCCCGGCCGAAGCAAGCCCTGTCTTGGCTTGCATGGGATTTGACCCCCTCTTTGCCGAGCAGATTGCGGCCCGCTCAGGCTTGACGCCCGAACAAGTTTCCACCATGCTAACACTACTTGAATTAGAAGGTGTGGTTAGCCATCTCGCCAACGGTCAATTCCAGCGGCTGGCTTAAACCTACCCCACATGCGCTGGCACTGTCATAGCGTGTTTGAGGAGACTATATACATGTTGGAAGTATTGATATTTATTTATCAAAATTACTGGGATAAACATGATGCGTCAGAGCTGAAAGAAACAGACGAAACCATCATGGCTTACGAGCTCTCCCAGGCAGGTTTTAACCATCAGGACATCTTGCATGCCGTCGATTGGGTGAAAGACCTGCGCCGTTCGGTGCAGAGACCGCAATACCAGCATGATCCGGCCGCCATTCGCATTTTTTGCGAGATGGAACGCAACAAGATTAATGATGAAAGCCTTAACTTTCTGGGCCTGCTACAACGTAGCGACATTATTACGGCTTATGAACGCGACTTGATCATTGACCGCGCCATGGTGTTACCGCAAGAGACACTGAGCATGGAAGATATCCGCTGGATCACCATGATGGTGCTTTGGGACGAAACCCGTAAACAGGATTATCTGTTTGTGGAAGATGCCTTGTTTAACCCGCAAGGCCTGTCGCTGCAATAAGTGGCAGATGAAAAAAAACGCGGCCCCTATAGGCCGCGTTTTTTATTGGCTTAACACTCTACAACTGCCGGATAATCTGGCTAATAATGCCAGCCTGGTTCAGCGTGTAAAAATGCATTTTATCCACACCCGCAGCAATCAGCTTGCCACAAATTTCGGTCACCACATCCGCACCAAAGGCTCGCAATGAAGCCAGGTCATCGCCGTAGGCCTCCAGGCGCAGGCGCAACCAGCGTGGAATCTCAGCCCCACACACATTGGAAAAACGCGCCAGTTGCGTGTAATTGTAGATAGGCATAATGCCCGGAATAATAGGCGCCGTGACACCCATTTTTTGTGCCGCTTCTACAAAGCGGAAATAGGCATCCACATTGTAAAAATACTGGGTAATCGCCGAATCCGCGCCGGCATCGATTTTACGCTTGAAGTTTTCCAGGTCTTTTTGTGCAGAGCCGGCTTCAGGGTGAAACTCAGGGTATGCCGCCACCTCGAGATGGAACCAGTCACCGGTTTCAGCACGGATAAAACTCACCAGCTCATTGGCATATTTAAAATCGCCAGCACTCACTTCGCCCGAAGGAATATCGCCACGCAGCGTGACCAGACGTTTGATGCCCTTGGCTTGATAGGCCTGTAGCAACTCACGGATTTCTTCTTTACTGGAAGAAATACAGGAAATATGCGGCGCGGCGCCATGGCCCTCGGCCTGGATTTCCAGCACGCTTTCCATGGTGCGGTCTCG
>CAKZJM010000283.1 GCA_936943315.1 uncultured Methylophilus sp.
GCGTGCAAGGGCAGTCCTTAGTGCCTTATTACACCCGGGCAGAAATAGAGCAAATCCAGTCACCCCTTGCCGGTAACGAGCTGTTGTGGGTCAATGATGCCGTAGAAGCGTTTTTCCTGCAGGTGCAGGGATCGGGAATTGTTGAGCTCGACAATGGCGAACGATTGCCAGTCGGCTATGCGGACCAAAATGGTCATCCTTACCAGTCCATTGGCAAATTGCTGGTCGAGCGCGGCGAAATGGTGGCGAGTGAGGCTTCCATGCAAGGCATCAAGACCTGGGGGCAACAACATCCTGACCAGTTGCGCGCCTTGCTCGATGCGAATCCCAGCTATGTCTTTTTTAAGCTACTGCCAGCAGGCTTGTCGGGCCCCTTGGGCGCGCTGGGGGTGCCTTTAACGGCAGCCCGCAGTGTGGCGGTGGATCCCTTTTATATTCCCCTGGGCGCCCCGGTTTACCTGGCGACGACTTATCCAAACTCACCAGAGCCTTTACAGCAATTGATGCTGGCCCAGGACACCGGCGGTGCGATTAAAGGGGGTGTCAGGGCCGATGTGTATTGGGGCGAGGGTGAGGCGGCTGGTAAGCTGGCAGGGGCTATGCGCCAGCAAGGGCAGTTATGGGTCTGGTTGCCAAAAACTTTCCCGTTGCAACACTAGCGTGTTATGCATAGAACACAATTTCGCAGTGACCAGCAATGGCAACCACGAATCGTAGGCCAGCGGGCTTTGCGCCCCTGGTTGCAGGAGCGCGGGTCGTTAACGGCCCGGCTCAAGCGGCAATATCCTGATTTCTCTCTACAGGTGCTGTCTCAGGTTTGGCGCAAGCCGAATGTGGATGAGCAGGCCTTGTTACATGTTTCTGCAAATACCCGAGCCTGGGTGCGCGAAGTGATGTTGATGGGGCAGGGGCAGCCGCAGGTATTTGCACACAGTGTGATTGCGCGTAAAGACTTGCGTGGCGAGTGGCATGGCTTGCGCCATATCGGCAGGGTGCCGTTGGGCGCTGCGTTATTTGCCAATGCCCGCGTGAAGCGCGGTTGCTTGCATTATCGCCAGTTATCGAAGCGGCACCCACTGCATCAAGCATTTTGCCGCGAATATCCGCCTGCTCGGCAGCAACCATTATGGGCCAGGCGCTCCCTGTTTTCTTTGCGGCATTACCGGCTACTGGTGACCGAGGTGTTTTTGCCCTCTTGCACGGTGTTGCCACGCCTTTCATCTGTATCAGGACCGATATTGAATGCAATTGCTCGCTAAATGGCATGCTTATTACCGGCTGACGCGGCTGGATAAACCGGTTGGGATCTGGCTGCTGCTATGGCCAACGCTGTGGGGCCTGTTGATCGCTGGTCGTGGATCCCCACCGCCGTGGGTGGTCACTGTGTTTGTACTGGGGACGATACTCATGCGTTCCGCCGGCTGCGCGTTGAATGATATCGCTGACCGGCACTGGGATGGTGCTGTGGCCCGTACAAAGCTGCGGCCATTGGCCACCGGCGAGATTTCGGTCAAAGAAGCCTATAGCGTGGCGATAGGCTTGGCACTACTGGCATTTTTGCTGGTATGCACCTTAGGCTGGCAGGTGGTGGTGTGGTCTGTACCCGCGTTGTTCCTGGCCGTGAGCTATCCTTATACCAAGCGTTTTTTTGCGATTCCGCAAGCGTATCTCGGCATTGCATTCGGTTTTGGCATTCCCATGACTTTTGTGGCGTTGCAGGGAGAAGTGCCCGCAATTGCCTGGTGGTTATTGCTTGCCAATGTGTTCTGGTCTGTGGCCTACGATACCGCGTATGCCATGGTAGACCGTGCAGATGACCTCAGGATAGGCATTCGTTCTTCAGCGATCACCTTCGGGCGGTTTGATGTCCTGGCCATCATGCTTTGCTTTATTGCCATGATGCTGATAGTGGCCTGGGTGGCGCATGACATTGCCCTGGCCTGGCCGTTCTGGCTGGGTTGGGTGGCGGCAGCGGTTCAACTGTTCCGGCAATACGCCCTTATTCGTCATCGGCAGCCGCAGGCTTGCTTTAAGGCTTTTCTGGAAAATATCTGGATTGGTGCGGCGCTCACTGCTGGCATGGCTGCCGCTTATTGCTTAGGCTGACTTGCGCAGGACGGAAGGTTCATCCAGTTCAAATGTGAAGTCTGTCCAATACTGGAATGGGGTATGCTCGGCAGGTGCCAAATCATAGATGTCTTCTGAGAGCTGTTGCAGCTCGCGCAAATTGCCATTGAGCGGTGCTTCTTCTGCATGCGCAGAGCTTGCCGCAGGTGGGATGGCGGGCAGGTTTTGTGTCTGGCAGGCAATTTCTTTCAACAGCATTAAGTCTTCAAACACACTACGTTCAAAACCCATGCGAGGCACCAGGCGCGTGTTGTAAACCAGGTCATCAATCAATGCAATGACCTGCGGGGTGCCCCAGGCCTGTTGCAAGGCTTTTGTTACACGGGGAAACGACTCAATGCCTTGTTGTTTAGAGTCCGGGGCATGTTCTACATTCAAATTGAAATGCTTGCGGCATTCACCGGCCACAATATCAAATTCCTGTTGTTTGCCTTCCTTGGCTAACAAGTCCAGTAAATAGAGCCACATCCAGGGCGAGCATTTCGGGTGCTTGGTCAAATGTTGCTGCAAATGCTCTATCGCCTGATTGACGCGCCCATGCGTAAACAAGCGCGAAGCATCTTGCATCACGGCTTGTGTGCTCTGCTGAGAGCTGAGCTTTTGCGGCACCAGGTAGGGCGCCACTGTATCGTCGTTGGCATGCATAGGGACCGACTTCAGGCGGCTAGCAGACCTGGGCTGTACAGGCGGTTGTGTGGCTGGGTGGTGTGCATCAAGGTTGCCGGGGGGCTGGGTAGACGGGCCTTGTTGCCCCGTCATTGGCCGGGTGGCTGGCCCTGAAGCCTGTTCGGCAGATGACGTGGATGCATTTTTTCTTGAAGGGTTGCGTGATTTGATGACCTTGGGTGAGGCAGCATTTTTGCGTAACCAGTCAGCAAAGAAAAATCCACTGGCAATCAAGGCTAAGCCCAATGCAATCACCAGGGTGCGCAATAAGTGGTTTTCATTTTGCAACTGCGTGAGTTGTGTTTTAAGGGTGGCTAATATATTGGCTTGTGCCAGATTACTGGCATAAAGGACATCAGACTTGGTTTGCAGTTGCTTGAAGTGATCCTGCAAATCGTTAATCTGCGCCTGTAGGGCAGTGTAAGCTTCTACCGGAATCGCCGGGGCTGGAGCAGGGGCTTCCTCAGTGACTGCGGGTGCCGCTTCAGTGGCAGCTGCGGGCGCTGGGTTTAAGGTCGTGTTTTGCGGCGCCCCTGTGGCGACGGTGACCGTGTTGTCGGCATGTATAGTGAGCGTTTGCTGGGTGCGTTGGCAGCGGTCTATCAGTGTTAGCAACTGCACATTGGCCACTGCATTTTCAGACCAAATGATTAATGATCCTTGCTGGTTGCCAAGTGTCGTGTATTCCAAATGCGCCTGGAGGTCCGAAGGCGATTGTTTGAGGCTGAAGCAGCTGACATCCGTGTCAGGCAGTACATGATTGAGCGATAGCTGTGCCAGTAACGCTTGGCCAGGGCTTGACTCAATGCTGATGCTGCTCAGCTCGGCCGCCTGGGATGCGGGATTGAATGCCATGAGCAGGGAAGCAAACAGCCATAGCCAGCCAGAGGCTGTCATCAAAAAAAACTGTTTTTTAACCCTGACTAGGCTTAAATGCATGAAAATTATTTTAATGAATGACTTATGCAAAAATAAGAACTTGAGGTAATATAGCACTCGTTTGCAATTATCCTAAATAAAACAAAGACTTTTTGCTTTAAAAGCATATTTTACTTGAGGTTTTTGTTTGGTTGGTGGCAAAAATACGACAAATCCCTGCTTATATTGCGGTTTTGCATCGTGCCCAAGCCTCTGTTGCAATCTGTCATACGGTTCTGA
>CAKZJM010000284.1 GCA_936943315.1 uncultured Methylophilus sp.
AATGCGTGCCTGCGGGCAATGTGCGAGCAGGGCCGGATTGACCAGGTCATCGACCAGCACCACTTCTGCCTGCTGCAAGGCTTTGATGGCCTTGAGCGTGATGAGGTCTGGGTCGCCTGGTCCGGCACCGACTAAATAGACTTTTGCGGCTGAAGTCATAGGTCATTCCTTACTTGGTTAAATCAAAAGGTGTACATGGCGGTCAGCCATAGTTTTTCGGTGTCACGCACGCGGCCTGCTGTACCGTTGGCGGTGGTTAGATTAGGCAACAATGCATAATGGTCGCCTTCAGTAAACTTGCCGTACTCCAGCTTGGTCATCCAGTTTTTGTCCACATTCCAGGTCACAGCGGCGTTCCACTCTTTACCATAGCGTGAACCGTTGGTGCGTGTTCCACCACCCACAGTATGGAAGTCTTCATCAGAATCAATCACGTGGTAATCAGCGAAGAACAGAAAATCACCATACCGATAAGTAGCCGTGACAAAAGTATCTTTGATCCCTTCCAGCGGAGTCGCCAGGAATTTATCTACCCAGCCCTGGAACAGATGGTTGGTCCCCAGCGGGGTCTGGAAGGCATAACGGCCATTGTTGCTGGATAGCAATTCCTGGTCTACACGCATGTTGAAGTTATCAATACCGAAGCCACCACCCAGTTTGTAATAGTGGGCATCAATACGGGAATCGCCACCGCTGTAGTCTGTCTGCTTGGCGTATTCAGCCGTGTAATGTGCGCGGTAGTTAGGGGTGAACGGATGAGTGCCATCAAGACGCAAGCCTATGATTTTGTTACCCTGGTCAGCATTCTGGTTGGCCGTACCACCTTTACCGGCGGCATTGGCCGCAGGTGTCGTGCCATTACCAAACCAGGCACGCCCCATACCTAAGTCCTGAAAGCCATCAAGATAGGCATAACCTACCAAAAACTCGGTGGGTGAAATGCGGTAACGCGCATTGACAATATCCAGCGCACCATCAGAGCGGTATTTAGTGGTGATTTGCTCCACTCCTTCAAAGTGCGCCAGGAAAATTTCTGTGTCTGGAATGGTTTTATTGAAAATGGAGACGCCATCAAATACCTGCATCACCTGGCGGAAGGCAATGTCACCAATAAAACGAACATTGTCGAGGTTAACCTGCTGGCGACCTGCGCGCACACGCGTATTTTTAATACCAGTCCATTCGACAAACAACTGGTTTACGCCGGTATAGTCAGGGTCGACCACTTTGGCATATTCGATTTTGTTGGCCTGGTTGGAGATGCTGTTAATTTGTGTGCCATTGGTGCTGTCGTTGAAGTTGTCAGTTAGTTTTGACACGTTAATCAATTGACCAGCAAAGCTCCAGTTATGATAAGGCGCCGTTTGCCAACCAATTAAACTTCTCAAGGTCAGAGCATTGGCATCCTTCAAATCCTCATTGGCGGTTGGATTGGCGGCACCATTGGGTAAGCGTGCTGGTTGCAAACCGTCCTGTTGCACGTTTTCATAACGCAATCTGAAACTCGTCATGTTTTTGCCGGTTTTAATCGCATCCATAAAAGTGTATTCAGGGATGATCTCTTCTTCTGCCATCACCTGCAGGCTCAGGGCCGCCAGCAAAACCGCGGCTGAAACTTGACGCAAGCGTGGGTGTGAGTTAGCGTTCATGTGTTGCTCCTTTTTTCTATGTGGGGTAACCATACTTCGATGAGGTGTGGATGCTGGCGGGTGGCCGCCCGTCAGCATCATCTTTATGCCGCCTTTTTGGCGTGTCTTTCATACAAAAATTTCAATACTTCGCTGCGCAGATGCGTGTAAGCCGGGTCTTCCACCAGTTCCAGGCGTTTGCGCGGACGTGGCAAGTCCACCTCCAGAATTTCACCAATCGTGGCCGCCGGGCCATTGGTCATCATGACAATGCGGTCTGACAGCAATACCGCTTCATCCACATCGTGCGTGACCATGACTGCGGTGCAGCCGGAGCGCGCCATGATGCTCATCAACTCATCTTGCAGGCCTGCGCGGGTGAGTGCGTCCAATGCACCAAACGGCTCGTCGAGTAACAGCACTTTGGGTTCCATGGCGAGGGCGCGGGCAATGCCAACACGTTGCTTCATGCCGCCAGAAATTTCGTTCGGGCGTTTTTCCATGGCGTGGCTGAGGCCCACCAGTTCTAGTGCGGCGCGAGTGCGTTCGGCTAATTGTGCCGGGCCTTCGGTCTCGCTAAACACGCGCTCAACTGCCAGGTAAACATTTTCAAAGCAAGTCAGCCAGGGCAGCAGGGAGTGGTTTTGAAATACCACCGCGCGTTCAGGGCCAGGCTTTGCGATCTCGCGTCCGGCACAGAACAGGTAGCCTTCTGTGGGTTGCAGCAACCCGGCAATCAGGTTGAGCACGGTAGATTTACCGCAACCGGAGTGGCCGATAATTGAAATAAACTCACCTTCACGGATATTGAGGTTGATATCTTTAAGGGCCTGGAAGCTGCCTTTTTTGGTTTGAAAGGTCATGTTGACGTTTTCAATCAACACGTAGCGGTCTTGCATCATATTGGTTGTCATCGTGTGATTCCTTATCGAATGGATTATTCGTAGCTATAGCGTTTTGCGAGCAGCACCAGGCATTGCTCAAGCAGCAAGCCGACAATACCGACAATGAAAATGGCGATGATGATGTGCTCAACGTTGAGGTTGTTCCATTCATCCCATACCCAGAAGCCGATACCCACGCCGCCAGTCAGCATTTCTGCCGCCACAATCACCAGCCAGGCTGCGCCGATGGAAAGACGTACGCCGGTCATCATGTAAGGCATCACGTAGGGCAGCAGGATTTTGGTAATCACCTTCCATTCGGAGAGGTTGAGTACTTTGGCCACGTTCATATAGTCTTGCGGTACTTTGCTCACGCCGACAGCGGTGTTGATGATCATGGGCCAGACGGCGGTGATGAAAATCACCCAGATCGCTGCCGGGTTGGCTGCCTTGAACACCAGCAGGCCAATCGGCAACCAGGCCAAGGGTGAGACGGGTTTCAGCAGACTGATGATAGGCGCTGCCATTCTCGACATGAATGCATAGCGGCCAATCACAAACCCCATCGGGATACCCACAATCGCTGCTAGCGCAAAACCGGTCGCCACGCGTTTGAGTGAGTTGAGGATGTTCCAGCCGATGCCCATGTCATTGGGGTTGTTGATGTAAAACGGGTCTCTAAACAACTCAACCGCCGATTCCCAGGTTTTTACCGGGCCTGGCAAGCCTTGCGTAAGCGCCGACACTGTGGCCCAGATGGCAGCAAAAATCAGCAAGCCGGTCACAGGCGGCAACAGCCATTCAAATATACGTTTGGCTGTTGCCGCCCATGCCCCACGCTTCTGCAAAAGCGGGGTGGCTGCTGTAGCTGTGGTCGAGAGAGGTTTAACCACAGCAACAACGGGTTTTGCCTGGGCTGTTTTCACCGCTGGCTCACTATCTGGCATTACTTTTTCCTTGGTAAAGCTGACGACACTCATGGTGACTCTCCTTTAAGATTAAGCTTTAACCTTGAAGCTGTTGGCATAGGCTTTAGGATCTTTGCCATCCCACACCACGCCGTCGATCAGCTTGCTGCTGCGCATCACGTCAGTCGGTACGCTGATGCCCAGAGCCTTGGCCGCTTCAGTGTAAATATCGATGCGGTTGACCTTTTTCGCCACGCCCAGGTAATCCGGGTCTGACTTCAGCAAGCCCCAGCGTTTGTGTTGGGTCAGGAACCACATGCCGTCGGACAGGTAAGGGAAACTGACCTTGCCGTCGTTAAAGAACTTCATGTAGTTAGGGTCTTCCCATTTTTTGCCGATGCCGTTGTCGTAATGGCCGAGGAAACGGCCTTCAATCACTTCTTCTGGCGCGTTGACGTAGGCTTTGCCTGAAATCAGCTTGGCCACTTCGGCGCGGTTTTTGGTCGCGTCTATGTAACGGGAGGCCTCCAGGATCGCCTTGGTGAGTGCCAGGGCGGTGTTCGGGTTTTTGGCAATAAAGTCTGCCGTGGTGCCCAATACTTTTTCAGGATGGTCTACCCAGATATCCTGCGAGGTGGCGACGGTGTAGCCGACCTTGTCGTAAATGGCACGGGCGTTCCAGGGTTCGCCGACGCAGTAGCCGTCCATATTGCCGATACGCATATTGGCCACCATTTGTGGCGGAGGCACCACAATGGTTTTCACGTCCTGCATCGGGTTGATGCCGTAGGTGGCGAGCCAGTAATACAGCCACATGGCGTGGGTGCCCGTCGGGAAGGTCTGGGCAAACGTAAAGTCGCGGTTTTCGTTATCCAGCAGGCGTTTCAAGGTGCCGCCACTGGTGACGCCTTTTTCTTTCAACTGGTTAGCCAAGGTGATGCCTTGACCATTGTTGTTGAGGGTCATCAGCACGTTCATGTCTTTTTGCTGGCCGCCGATGCCCATCTGTACGCCATAAATCAAACCATACAACACGTGCGCAGCGTGCAATTCGCCGTTCACCAGCTTGTCGCGTACGCCTGCCCAGGAAGCTTCTTTTGAAGGCACAATCTTGATGCCGTATTTTTTATCAAAGCCCATTTGTGCAGCGACAATAATCGGGGCACAGTCAGTCAGCGGAATAAAACCGACTTTGACTTCGGTGAGCTCAGGGGCATCAGAGCCTGCTGCCCAAGCCTGGCTGCGAATGGCTGGGGGCACCATGTTCATCATGGCGGCTGCACCGACCGCACCGGCAATGGCCTGGCGGAAAAACTGGCGGCGGGTCTGGTCTATGGATGCTGGCGAGGCGTCGGATGCTGGCTGAACGACAGTCTGCTCGACCATTGTTTTCTTGTCAGAACTACTCATGTTTTCTCCCTGGAAGTGAAATTTAACTGGAAATGTAAAAACAAAAAGGCGTCCTGAATGCAGACTGTCTGTCTACACTCAGGACGCCTTTGTCCTGTATTGCCAACCTCATGCAAGGTTGTATTAAATACGCGTTTTACTTTGAGCAGTTATCGCCATTGACCACCGCTTAATTCACTCTTAGCAAGCGGCGTGCCAATTTTAAATGTTGTGTTAAGCGAATGATTTTACGAGGGTTTTATTGCCGTGTGTGCCTGTGGTGCCCACGCTTGAGCCCAAAAAGAGCGCACCATACAGGTGCGGATGCACCATGTGCATATGGCAATGATCAGGCTTGCCGGTGCTGTAGCAAAATGTTTTCTGCCACATCAATCATTTTGCGTTTCTGTTCCATGGCGGTGCTGCGCATGATTTTATAGGCTTCCACTTCCGATAGCCCCATGGTACTCATGAGCATGCCTTTGGCGCGCTCAATCTGTTTTCTTTCCACCAGCGCTTTTTTGGTTTCCGAGAGTTCGGATTCCATTTCGGCAATCTGCTGCGATTGCTGTTGCAGCAAGGACATGACAGACTCGATGGGGTAAGGCTGGCTGGCTTTATGGCTTAAAAAGCCATAAGCATTTTCTACCGGGATAGATAAGTTGAAGAAGGCACTGTCACGGGCCGTCATGGTGGCTTTGTTTTGCAACTGCTGCAAATGTTGACGCGTGCTGGCCAGGTCTCGCTGTGCTGCCTGAGCGAGTAATTTGAGCGAGTGGTGAATATCACTGATGAGCAGGCACTGGATGTGCCAGAGTTCAGTCAGCCTGAGGCTGCACAACTCAAACCAGGTATCCGCATCT
>CAKZJM010000285.1 GCA_936943315.1 uncultured Methylophilus sp.
CACCCAGCTCAGCACCTGAGCAACCCATCAACACGGTGTCTTTGGCAACAAATGGGGCTTGTGTCAGTGTTTGACCCACTTTAGGATCACACACTTCAACTTCCCAGTTGATCTTGCCTGTTTTGGCATCCAGCGCCAGCAAATGGCCGTTTGCCTGTTTTTTAACGATTTGGCCAGCGCCGTATGCCAGACCGCGGTCAACCACGTCACAGCACATCACCGCTTTGGTAGAAGCGTCTTGTTTAGGTTTGTGTTGCCAAACAATTTTGCCTGGATCGTTCAGGTTCAGGGCGTATGTGTTGTTTGGGAAAGCCGAGTGGATGTACATCATGTCACCGATGACCAATGGCGCACCTTCGTGACCATTCAATACACCCGTGGAAAATGACCACGCTGCTTTCACGTTTTTAACGTTGGATTTGTTGATTTGTGCCAATGGGCTGTTGTGCTGGCTGTAATAGCCACCAGTGGCAATTGGCCAGGCACCAGGCGTGTTCACCGCTTTGTCCAGGTCAGCATCTGCCATGGCCAGGCCGGAAATGCTTGCAAACAAGCCCCCAACCAAAGCGCCAACAACGGCACGGGATGATTTCAGTTTCATACTTTCTCCTAATCTCTTAAGAATGCGTTTTTTAAGTGTTGTGGCAGACACCCCCCCGAATGCCGCACTTCACGACCCGAATTGTTAATAATTTGTAACAAAGGCAACAGATGAAAGATTCCCTATGATGGGTTCAAGAATTCATTCACGCAGACTGGTCAACAACGGGAATCTTTCACGGGGCAATCAGAATTGATGTGGTCTATAGTGGCGCAAGTCTGCACATGACATGTTGTTAGATGTGCAGACGTATTTCGGAAGTATTGGGTCACCTCGTCATGCATTCTTATAACCGGTCTATTCCAGTGATGACTGCCATTCACAACCTTGGCAAACTAAGCCGTTCCAGCCGGGACACGCTCATCGTGATCGCGGGCGTGGCGCTCACGTTCGTCCTTTCGTCACAGTTTGACCTGGCTGAGCAAGTGACCGCCTGGTTATTGACCTATGAATATGCGCAACTGGATGAAGTCCCGCTGACCTTGTTTGTGTTTGTGTTGTTGAGCGTATGGTTTAGCCAGCGGCGCATGCGGGAGATTCATGCAGAAATCCAACGGCGCAAACAGACAGAAATGCAGTTACGCAACAGCGAGCAACTGTATATCACGCTGTTTGATGGCGACCTGACTGGCAATGTCGTACTTGATATTGATGGCAATATCGGCATGCATAACCGTGCCTTTGACCGGATTTGCAAGCCACTGAGCACACAACGCAATGCCAGCCGCCTGTTTTCATTCCATTGGCCAGAGTTTGTGCTGCAGTTACAACACATCAAGGAAATCAACTTCAATAAACTGCAAATCCGCCGCCCGGATGGCCTGCCTTGCTATGTCGGCGCCCGATTTGTTTACATCCCGGCGGAGGACATTCATAGCCCAGCCCAGATTCACGGCTATCTGGTCGATATGACAGAACAATGCCTGGTCGAGCAGGACCTGGAACGCACCCTGAAGGAAAACCGCGTGTTGGCCCGCCATGCCATGCAAGTGCAGGAACAGGAGCGCAAATATATTGCCAGCGAGATTCATGATGAAACCGGGCAATATCTGACGGCCATCCGCATGGATGCGCTGGCCTTACAAAAAAGTGATCCTGAGCAGACCAATGTGATCGCCGTGCGCATTGCTTCTAACACGCAACATGTACAGCAATCCATTCGTACCCTGATCAAACATTTGCGCCCCCCTGCCCTGGACTCGCTGGGTCTGACAGGGGCGGTAGAGCGGCTGGTCAATGACTGGAGAAAAATGAACACGCGGGTAGAGTGCCATCTGGTGCTAAATACCGGTGAGCAGGCCTTGAATGAAGATATCAATATTGTGGCATTCCGCGTTGTGCAGGAAGCCTTGACCAATATCTCGCGCCATGCACAGGCCAGCGAGGTCTGGATAGATATCCAGTGCATCAAGCGTCAGGATAAGCCCATGCTGCAAATTGAAATCCGCGATAACGGCAAAGGCATGGACACCACCCAAGCGACAGAAGGCGTGGGCCTGGTTGGCATGCGCGAACGCATTGAGTCTTTACAAGGCAGCTTCAAACTCATGAGCGGCCCGCAAGCAGGCACCCTGATTACCGGATTGATTCCCCTACCGGGGCAACAACCCTCTGTGTCTACATCTACTTCCACCTCACTTTCAGGAGTTAACGACGATGCAACCCCGTAAATGGCTGGCCCTGGTCGCCTTTGCCTTTCCACTGGCCCTCTCAGCCAAAGACTTGCAAACAGAAGAACGCCCTTTTCTGGATGCTTACAGTGGCAAATCCCGCCAGTATGTTGAAGAAAACCTGGGCAAGCCGGTTAAAAAAGAGGTGGCCATCAAGCCACAGAATGCTGACCAGATTTTGCAGGAAAAAGGGCAAGCGGTATCTGGCGAAGGCGATAACGTGGAAATGTGGTATTACCGCGGCAAAATCCAATACGCACCGAACAAGTTTTTTAATACGGCTGAGCTCACGTTTGCCAATGACAAGTGCGTGAACATCACGTTTGCAAACAAGAAGTAAAAGGCACGCGTAATGGCAAAAGTAATGATCGCCGATGACCATGCCATGCTCAGGCAGGGCTTGCGGACCTTGCTGGAACAAGCCCAGCACCAGGTCACCGCAGATGCATTGAGTGGTGAAGAGGCCTGCCTGCTGGTTGAAAAAAATCACCCAGACCTACTGATACTCGACCTGGACATGCCGGGCATAGGCGGGTTGGAAACCCTTAAACGCATTTTGCACCGCAAACCGCAAATGCGTGTGCTTGTGTTTAGCATGCACGATGACTGTATCTACGCCACGCGTGCAATCCAGGCCGGTGCACGCGGCTATGTGACAAAAACCGAACCGCCGGAAGTCGTGCTCGAAGCGATACAAAAAATCCTCAAAGGTGGCCGTTATATCAACAATGAACTGGCACAGAACCTCTCCATGTATCACCTGGAAAGCCAGGAAAACCCGATACAAAAACTGTCGCCGCGTGAATTCGAAGTGTTCCGGCGCATTGCGCATGGCGAGGCCTTGGCGGCCATTGCCAACGCCATGCATATCGGTTACAAAACGGTGGCCAACATTCAAACCAATGTGCGGCAAAAACTGGGGGTGGAAACTACCGGTCAACTGGTGCATATCGCAGTGCGGTTTGGCATTATCAAAGGGCTTTAGCCAGGCACACCCATGATAGTTGTCATCGCCCGCAAAGAGTTGCGCAGCCTGTTTGCCACGCCCATGGGCTGGCTGGTACTGGCGGTGTTTCAGGCCATTGTTGGCACCTATTACAGCCTGAGCTTTAACCAGTATTTTGAAATCATGCACAGTGCCCACTGGCAGGTGCAGCGCATAGGCCTCACCCAGTTTATGGCTGAAGGCGTATTTGGTGTCGCGGCGGTATTGATGCTGTTTGTCGTGCCTTTGGTCACCATGAAACTGGTCAGCGAAGAACGCAAAAACCAGACCATGGCCTTGCTCATGAGTGCGCCACTGAGCATGAGTGAGCTGATCCTCGGCAAGCTGCTCGGCATTGTGATTTACCTGAGTGTGCTGATTCTGAGTATGGTTGTGATGATCGCCATGCTATTGCCCTGGGCCGAAATAGACTTGCCCTATTTGCTCACCCATGCGCTGGGGGTATGGCTGCTGATGATAGCCAGCAGCGCCTTGGGGCTGTATTTCTCCTGCCTGACCGCCAACCCGATACTGGCGGCTTTTTGCAGCCTGACTGCCCTGACTTTCTGGCTGTTGCTGGACAAGTTTTTTAGCGACAGCTCACAGGCCCTGTTCCATGATATTTCACTGATGCAACATTACCGCCAGTTTTCCCTGGGCATACTCAATAGTTACGACGTGCTTTTTTTCGTACTGTTTACCGTATTTTTTGTGTTGCTGGCGATCCGCCGATTACATGCAGACCGACTTTATGGCTAATACGAGACGCTTTCACCACTTACAGCAATGGTTTACCGCGCGCGCGCACTGGTGGCAGCATCCTCTGGCCGTCGCATTGTTACTGTTGCTGACGGTCGCATCAGGCATGCTGGCCGGGCAATTCCCCCTCATGGTAGACATCACTCACAATCACAGGAATACCTTGTCCGCTGCAAGCAAGCAGGTGCTGGAGCAATTACCTGACCGCATTGAAGTCACGGCGTTTTGCAGCAATAGCCCCTACAAGGGACGCTACTTCAGGAAATCAATCACCGCCCTGATTCAACGCTACCAGCATGCGCACCCGGCAATCGATTTACAGTTTGTGGACCCTGCCGTAGACCCGACGCTGGCACGTGCACAGCACATTAAAAAAGAAGGTGAAATGATCATCCGCTACCGCGGGCAAGAAAAGCGCCTGTACTTACCCTATACCGAAGAAGCCTTCACCAATCTACTGCTGCAACTGCAACACGGCGCGCGTGCGCCCATCCTGTTTGCCAGTGGCCATGGGGAGCCCGCGTTAGACGACCAGTCTGCGAAAGGCGCCAGCCAGCTAGCCGTTGCGCTGCGTGAGGCTGGCTTGAGCATCATGCCCAGTGCGGGTTTCGAGCAGAAACCAACTGCTGGCACTCCCCTGCCAACGTTGGTGCTCGCCGGTGCCACCCGTCCATATACGCCAGCACAAGTGCAAGCCATCCAGGCTCATATTCAGCAGGGCGGCAACCTGGTGTGGTTGACAGATTCCGCATCAAGCCAAGGCTTGCAACCCCTGGCGGACAGCTTGGGCATCACCATTAGCCAGGGCATGGTGATCGATCCAGGCAATCGTCAATTTGAGATTCCACTACATGCCTTGAGTACGCAACGTTACTCTGGGCTGGGGCCGACACAAGAGTTTGCCTTAAGGACGTTTTTTGACGCGGCGCACGCACTCCAGCGACCACGACAGTATGGCGACGCCTGGAAAGTGCTTCCTTTAGTGGCGGCCGCTGAGCATGGCTGGGGCAGCCATACTTACCGTGGCGAACAATATCCTAGCGAGCAATCTCCTGGCGAAAAACTGGGGCACAGCCATCAACCAGCAAAAATCCCTGCTTTTAACCCGCAAACTGACATGCAGGGGCCTGCCACGATTGCATTAGCGCTGGAGAAAACGCTTGCTTCTGGTGAGTTTCAGCGCATTTTGGTGTTAGGCAGCAGCCAGTTTTTTAGCAATGCCCAACTTCAGCGTGGGGGCAATCTGGCATTTAGCATACAAAGCCTGCTATGGGTGGTGAACAACCAGCCCAGCGTCAGCCTGCCAATCGCCCCGCTACGTGATAGCGTTATCGTGTTACCCAGCCAGAACACCTGGTTGATGGTGTTGTTTAATGGCTTCCAGTTTGGCCTGCCTGCGCTGTTATTGTATGCAGGCTGGTCGACTTGGCGCAGGAAACAGGCCCATTAACGCATGGTCATGCCGCGCTGAAATCCAGGCGCGATATCCATAAAAAAACCCCGGCATGCCGGGGTTTTTTACGGGGCAACCGATTAAAGACCAGACAAGCCTTTTTCAATTGACTTGCTGTGTGCCGGTGCTTCTGATTGCTCAGTCACTGGTGAAGCCATCGGTGTCTCGGGTTGAGTCACACTGTCTGGTTTCACGGCCGGGGCCGCTGGCA
>CAKZJM010000286.1 GCA_936943315.1 uncultured Methylophilus sp.
AGCTTTTAGACATGTTAACGCTCAGAAACATTCCGCACTTAAAAATGTGATGAAGATGAAAAATGATTAAATCTAAGCTTTATAACAGCACAGACAATAAATTTCAGCTTCCCTTATATGTTGATCAGCAACATCGAGTTATCCCCCAAGATGCAACAAATATTCCAATGATATCTTGGCCTAACGGGACGTGGTGTCTTGAGGCTAACGTTTATATATTAGAACTTTACAATAAAGGGCTCTCTAGAAGAAATCGCGGCGGGACCCTGCTCACTTACGCTACCAATATAAGTCATCTTTTAAGATATGCTTTTTACAACAGAATTTCATTGATAAACCTGACAGATAATCACTTCTGCCAATTTATCAAAATGCTACAAGCTGAAAAAAGAAAGCGTCAGCCAGAATTATTTGCACGAGACTCAAATTCGGTAATCGCTATCGGCCGTAATTGTCTCGAGTTTTTAGCATGTGTAGGAAGGCTTTATCAACTTGAGAACTTCATCGGTCGCAATGGTCAAATTAAAGCCGAGGAAAAAGAGTTTTATATTAAACAAGTCAGCTCTAATCATTTCACCGGAAAAGGAAAGCCAACAAGGAAATATTGGACTCATCGCGCATTTCCTACTCCAGACCCTCAAAAAAAGCGGCTACCTATTGGAACAGAAGCTATTGATAAAATTAGAAAGGTGATACTTCCAACAAGCTCATCCATATTCTTACGGAAGAGACGCTACCTCATGTTGAAGCTTTTAGAAATCACTGGCGGTCGCCGTTCAGAGGTTGCTGACTTAACTTGTGAAAGTGTTCGTATCGCTGCAAGCATGCCTAAACCACTACTGAATCTAATTACTATAAAAAAAGGAAGCGGCACTGTAGCGCATAGAATGATTCCAATTGCTAGTCATGATGCGAAATTTTTACTTGAGTTCATAGAAAAAAATAGGCGCAGTGTTATACGTGCAACTTGTGGATTCAAAGAAGATGATGGATATGTGTTAATCAGTGAAAGAACGGGAAAGCAACTCCGTTCAAACACCATAACTCAGGAAATCTCAATACTTTCAAAAGCAGCTGGTATAGTAGAAAAATGTTGCCCTCATATGTTTCGCCATAGATTTATTACCAAATTATTTGTGGCGTTAATTGAACAACATGAGTTTGATAACCCTAATAGCTTTAGACGCGCTCTACTTGAAGTTGAATCTATTAAACAAATTGTTCAACAATTTACCGGCCATTCAAATCTTGCTTCACTCGATGTTTACATAAATCTCGCATTTGAAGAAGTTACAAACTTCAAAAATACATTGAATGTAGTCAATACCAAAAGAATTGTTAAGTCATTTCAGAACACTTTAAAACAACTCTCAGGAGAGCTTAATTCTGGAGCATCACCAACTGAAATATTGGTACAGATACAAAAATATTTGGATGCTTTTGAAGATGACCTAAATACTTGCCACATCACTGAAGCTACATAATCAAAAATCACTTAGCTTGAGACTCCCTTATTATCAGTCGCAACTGCATCATGGTCTAATGAGTTATGTAGATGTCTGGCAGCCTCCATGTATGGCGTGCACATACTGGAGCGGAAATCATACGCTACTAACAATGAGCAGAAGACATCATCATGGCTAAGCACGGCACTTTTATGTTGCCTTAAGTGGTTTTCTGGAAAGGCAGATGAGTTGCCAGTCCAAACTATCAGTGGAATTTTAGTTTGCTCTTTGGGTGCAATCATCACCGGTGCTGCATGCAGATACATCCCGTATTCTCCGAGCGACTCACCATGGTCCGCGATATACATCATCCCAACATCATAATTTTCTTCATAGGGTTTTAAAAACTTGATGACCTCTGACAAAAAGTAATCTGTATAGAGAATTGCATTGTCGTAAGAATTGTCTATTTCCTGTTTGGTGCAATCTTTTAGCTCTTTGGATTTACAAACCGGGCTAAATTTCTCAAAGGCAGCGGGGTATCTTCTGAAGTACTCAGGGCCATGGTTTCCCATTTGATGCAGCACGATCAAAATGTCTTTATCATTCTTAGATTGAATATGTTTATCAAGGCCATCCAGCATGCCGATGTCCCTGCACTCTGGATCGCAGACTGGGTTCAATGTTGTGGACTGGAAGTTTTGATATTTAACTCTTAAGGCAACGCCTTTGGAGTCGGAGTTATTATCCCTCCACAATACATCGACGCCATTCCTGGCAAGCACATCAATGGCATTCTCCTGCTTTAATGCTGCCTGTTTATCGTAATTTTTCTTACCCAGAGAAGAAAACATACATGGCACAGAAACACTTGTGGACGTACCGCAAGAGGACACGTTATCGAAACTAATCACATTGGCGTTTGCAAGGTTGGGATTGGTAATTCGCTGATAACCGTTGAGTGAGAATCTGTCAAAGCGAGCTGTTTCACCAACCACCATAATCATCAACTTACGTTTATTGCCCGTAGTTGAGGTTTTTACTGCATCCCCAGCAATCGTTTTGAGCACTGTATTACGTGCTTCGTAAACTTTTGCCTCTTGATTCAGGTAATTGTAAGCGGAGTAAATGGAGTAAGTGGGGTTTGCGTAAAACCTTACAATCTTATGCTCTCTAATGAACGAAGCATAACCTGCAGTGAATGGTGCCACGACTACGATGGCAGTTAACACAAGAACAGAAATCGCTTTGAGTCGACCTTTGACTTCTTGTTTGAAGGCCAACCCTTTGGGAAAGAATTTGATGACCAAGTAGGCTGGTATGCAGCCTAATAGAACTAGCCTAAGCAAGAGTTCAATGCTTATTAATCCTTGCATTTCCTTAAAGTCAGTTTGCGCTACGTTATCCATCATAGTGTGATCGATGACCACACCAAAACTATCCATAAAATACGCGTTGATAGAGGCAACAATCAGCAATATGGCTAATATCCATTTTGCTGTTGTTCTGCCAATGCAAAGAATCTGAAAGACGATAGCGATCGTCGCAAAAAAGAAAGTTATTAGAGAGGCCAGGAAAGGTAGGTTATGGAAACTTACTGGATATGTTTTCAGCAAGTTTTGGCAAAGGGAAAGGTTGCCCGTCACCATAATGAATAACGAAATTGCCAATATCCACTTGGTTTGTGTTTCCGGTACAGAAAAGTATTTTGCAATCCCTGTTTTGAAAGTACTTGAAAGCATCGTCATATCTTCTAATGATTATCATTCTTGATAAGCAATTCAGATGCCAGTTCGTAACCGATTGAATTTTATATATTTAATTAAAACTCATCCTGATAGCCATGCATTTTTTGCAGAGTGATATCTTAAATTTCCTGCAAAAAATGCACCCATGAATGATTGGTTTTATTGATAGTCCACAGAAATTAAGAGGCAGATTCAAAAGTATGATTCGGGGATTCAGACTTTTGTACATTTAGTTACACTAAACTCATTGACTCATCAATAAGTTATTGTTAGATTTAAAAAGGCATGTATCAAATTTTTAAAAAATTCATGGTATTTCTTGCGCTGATCTCAGTGATGAGTTCATCGGCGTGGGCCTTTTCGCCTGAAGTTTTATTTGATGATGCTGTAGCGTCTCAAGCGGTTATGCAAGATGTCCATTTGATTAATAAGTCACAAATCACTTCGGTCTCAGATAATCAAACTGTCCCGATGCCGGAGCAGTTTTGTGATCATGCTTGCCATATCTCTGCACATATCACGGCTATTGAGACCAATGAATTAGTTAGTACACTTTCCCAATTGGGCTCGACGATTTTCAAAACTGAGCCTAAAGATCAGTTCACCAACCCTGTCCTAAAAAGTCTCTACAGACCTCCTGCACTCATTTAGTCAATTTGTCTAAGATGCTGACTCGTTCAGCATCTTGATCATTGATCTAACGAGAGAGGTCTTGCCGTGTTTGAATCATCTATTAGAAGATGGCTATTACTTTCAATAGCTTTCTTCATAGCTCCAGCTATACAAGCTGAACCATTAACATTGGATGCAGCTTGGAATATTGCTGCCCAGAATAACCCTGATCTGAAACGCTTGATCGCCAACCAGAGTATTCCGGCTGGCGAATTCCAGGATGCATCAGGTCCACTTTATTACAACCCAACAGTCAACCTTGAGGCGAGAACACGTCGTATTGCTCAAACTGGCGCATCAGACCCATATCGAGGTGAATATGGCATAGGCGTTTCTCAAACCTTTGAGATTGCCGGACAGCAAGGCTTCCGTAGGCAAGCAGCTGAGGAAAGCAAAACGGCAATTAGCCAGGACATTGCTGAAGAGTACCGTGTCCTGCATGCACAGTTGGAAGAGCAGTTTATTACTGTGCTCGCAGTACAAAAGCGTATCGAAGTTGAAAAGCGCATTCTCAAGCTCATAGAGCAAAACACCTCCCTGTCTCGCAAGCGGGTAAGTGCCGGCGAAGATAGTTTGCTTGATGGTAATCTAGCCATCGTTGATGCTGAACGCGCAAGAAATCAGCTGATCTCTTTAAATGAACAACTACTGCGTGCCAGAACCCAACTAGCTGCCACACTACAACTCAATGCCAACGACTTTCCAGAGGTCACGGGGCAATTAACTCCAAATCAGACGCAATATACATTGCAGGATCTTTTCAACAAATTAGACTCCCGCCCAGGCATTCAGGCACTAACCAGTAAAGAAGCTTCTGCACGCTCACGCTTGGAGCTGCAAAAAAGCATGCGCTATCCAGATTTAACGGTGAGTCTGATCAATACCACCGAAGCCAGTTTGGCAGGTAGCGACAATATCTCATCCATCGGCGTTTCTTTGCCATTGCCTATCTTCCGCCGAAATGCTGCGGGTGTAGGTCGTGCGGCCGCTGAGCTTACCCAATCAGAAATCAACCGCACCTCTGGTACTCGCAATGCAAAAGCGACTATAGAGGCCGCATGGTTACGTCGTGAAAATATCAAAGACCGTGTAAGACGGTTAGATAGCGAGGTATATCCGAGGTTGGAAGAAAACCTGATACTTTCCAAGAAAGCCTTTGAAAACGGAGAAATCGGCTTACCTCAGTTATTGATTGTGCAAAGGCAGGTTGTGGATGCGCAGCGAGACATCATTGATGCTCAGAAAGAACTGCGCCTCGTGCAGATCGAATTGGAATATATCTCTGGCTGGCTATCCCCTATAGCTGCAACTGATCAAAACTAGGAAACTAAAATGCTAAAGTTCTTCAGAAATTTATACGTGATTGCACTGGCATTTTCAGTCATCATTTTTCTCATGATTTTAAGCGGGTGCAGTTCTGAGAACAACCAGCCTCAAGAGCCGAAAACAGAAACCTCAAGTATCCCAGCGGAGACAAAAGCTGATGAGGATTTAATTAAATTAAGTCCTGCCGAGATACAGAAAAGTGGTGTCACTATCGCCAAAGTGACCAAGCAACCCATACAGGATCAGCTCAGTTTTACAGCGAACATTTTGGCCAATCAAAATAAACTGGCTCATGTCACGCCTCGTATTGAAGGGAAGCTGTCCAAAGTGATCGCCAATCTTGGAGACCATGTAAAAACAAGCCAAACCCTAGCTGAGATTGACAGTGTTCCGATGGGGGAGGCTCGTGCACAATTCAGAAGCTCTAAGACCGATCTAACGCTAGCTCAGGCGAACTTTGATCGTATATCCAAGCTGTATGAAGA
>CAKZJM010000287.1 GCA_936943315.1 uncultured Methylophilus sp.
GATTTTCAGTATAGAGCCCATGTCCCCGCGAGTGGATGGCCTGAAGGCGCTGCTGATATTTCAAACTACTACTCAGAAGCGATGCAATACTGTGATGCGGGTGAGAATAATTTTACTATTTCTGCCTTTGGCAAGAATGCAAAGCCAATCTTTTCTGATGCACCCACTCTCGCCCCCGAAGTCAATGAGTTCATTGAGCGATATAGTTTGCCAACTGATTTTGGCAAAAAATTTCGCCAAGAACTGGTCAACTCAAGTAATGCATACGTGTTGTTGCGTACTCGGTGTATCAACCTGAATACTACTCAGGATAGCAGCGATAGGATTAGCAGCATTACTTTGCATGATGGCAAACAGGCAGTAGAGGTTAAAGTTAATCAGGTAGTACTGGCGGGGGGCGGAATAGAAGTCACTCGCTTGATGCTGGTCAGCAAAAGCAAACATCCTGAATGGAGTTATCTGGATGCAACCTTAGGCAAATATTACGCTTGTCATTATGACCTTATTTTTGGCGCATTGCGCTTCAAAGGCGAAAAACCTGTTTTTGATTTTCAGAAAACCACCGAAGGCATCTATGCCAGAAGAAAACTCCAGTTTTCTGCTCAATTCCAGGCAAAGCATGGCTTGTTGAACTCAGCTTTCAGATTACATTTCCCTGCTTATGCCGATCCTTCCCATGGCAGTGGAGTAATGTCGACGATTTTCTTGGCTAAATCCATTTTAAAACCTGAATATCAGACGATTTTAAATCATGGTGCGAACCAATCTGCTCGGAATGGTCAATCATACAAGCATTTAATCAATGTAGTGATGGATTTAGGCTCTGTCATTAAGTTTGCTTATGACTGGCTATTTAAAATCAAACTTGCAAAACGCAAGATTCCTTATACTTTGGTGGCCAATCGTAATGGCACTTACCCAATTGAATTTAACAGTGAGCAGGTTTCTGACATCAACAACCGCATCGAGTTGTTGCAGGAAGTAGACCGTTTTGGGATGCCCAGAGTGAGTGTCCATTGGAGAATGACTGACTTGGATATTGCATCCGGGATTAAGTCTTTTAATTTGTTACAGTCCCAATTTGAGAAAACACAAGCATGCCGTTTAGAGTTTGATCCAAAAGAGCTTGAACGTAGTATGGCAAATGCGTTACCGGTGGGTGGGCATCATATGGGGACGACGCGCATGGGCACTGACGCCTCTGATAGTGTCGTTGATGTTAATTGTAAGGTGCATGGCATCAATAATTTGTATATTGCCAGTGGGTCAGTTTTTACCACGAATGGTCATGCAAACCCGACTTTGACCATCGTTGCGCTAGCATTGCGTTTGGCAAAGCATCTATTATCCCGCGACGCGTGATGCTGCTTGAAAGGTAAAGTATGATGAGTAAAAAGCCATTAAATTCTGCATTATTTTTAACGATGTTGGTGAGCCTTGTTTGCTTGCCAATAAGTTTCTCAATAGCTGCTGAATTTAATAGCTTTGAAAAACCGTTTAACGCTAACTCGCTTTGGAACAGCCGTC
>CAKZJM010000288.1 GCA_936943315.1 uncultured Methylophilus sp.
GGATTGCCCCATCGTAATGTTGGCAATTTGTGAAAGCGTTTTGATTGACCACCCCTCAGGAATTTCACGTTTTAGGGTTGGGTTATAAACCATTTTCCCGCCAGAGGTTTTGTAGGGTTTGCCGTTGGCATCGGGGAAATCAAATTGCACAAACCAGAAGTCGTATAAGGTTTTTGCCATGGCTTCTAGTTCGGCATTGATGCGGTTGTTGAGGTCTATTTTTCTATCGAGATTAGCCAGTACAGCTGAAATTTTGTCTTGGTAAGGCTTAGGTGGTACTTTGAATTTAAGACTAGTTAGATAATCAATGTTTATGTTGTCTTGTATGCTGCCTGAAGCTGAATTTTGAATAGATTTGCGTATATATGTAAACACATAATGCATAAACAATTCTGATGAGGTATCAGGAAATGCGTTAAAGCCAACAACGCTATCAGGGAAGCACATCGGATAACCCAACAGAGCTGTCTCCGCAATGTTGGCAGCAATGGTAATGCAAAGTGTGTCTTTGGGCCAAAGTTGACTTTGCTTTAGTCCTAAATCGTTATAAGTGGCTGAGTGGTGATTAATGTATAAATTTGCAGATTTGACCTCGCCAGTTTGCACCAATGGATGCTTACCATCAGAGAAAAGGAGTGGGTCATTTCTTGGACGATGCTTTGATTTACCTCGTTTAAATGTACCTAAGTCAGAGAGTTTCTTTTCTGACCAATGCGAGTTGTATGTAGAACCATTAATTATCATAGCTTAAGCTCGATAACTGAGTTTTGATTTCAACTTCTAATTCACGTGACTGTATGAATAAGCTATCAAGATTCTTAGTAAAGTCTTTAATTTTTTGTTGAAATTGATCATTAGTTAGGTCAGCGTAATCTACCTTTACATCGAAAAATTGCCCTGCACTAAATGAATAATTTTTCTCTTTAATCTTTTCATAGCTCACCACTACTGAGAAATCATCATGTGATTGTTTGTGATTAAACACATCAATAATACGTTGTTCTTCTTGTTCTTTAAGTACGGTTTTTTGGTTTTTGCCGTCTTTGATTTTTTCACCAAGGTTAGAAGCATCAATCAACACCACGTCGGCTTTGTTGGTGGCGTCGATAAATAAAATAGAAACGTTGGTGCCTGTGGTGGCAAATATGTTGCTGGGCATGGAAACCACACCTGCCAGCATTTTTTCATCGACCAGTTTTTGACGGATGGCTTTATCAATGCCCGATTGGGCGGTAATAAAGCCTGTGGGTACAACTACGGCGGCTTTGCCTGTGGCTTTGAGCGAGTAGATGATGTGCTGCAAAAACAATTGGTAAATCGCCATTTTGTCTTTGGCTTGTTTAGGCACATTGGGGATGCCTGCAAAAAAACGCTCTTTGTTTTCTTTACTATCGAGTTGGTCTCTAAAGTCGCTAAAGTCCATCTTGAACGGCGGGTTTGAGACGATAAAGTCGAACTTGCGTAAGTGGTCTTTTTCTTTGTGCGCCGGGTGCAACACGGTGTTGCCTTGGATGACATTGGGGATGGAATGCACAAGATTGTTGAGGATTAAATTTAACCGCAACAGGTTAGAGGATTTTTGCGAAATATCTTGGGTGTAGATGCTGCAACGGTTTTCACCAATGGCGTGCGCGACGTTCATTAACAATGTACCCGACCCCGCACTTGGGTCATAGCAACTGGCGTTTTTAATATGCCCGCGTTGTTCTTCGGGTACCAGAATGGCGGCCATGATACGCGCTACTGCATGTGGGGTGTAATACTCGGCGTATTTGCCGCCACTGTTGCTGTTGTAGTCTTTAATTAGGTATTCAAAGATGGTGGCGTAAAAATCAAATTTTTGGGTAAAAATGCGCTCAAAACTGAAGTCGCCCAGCTTGTTAATAATGGCGCGACAAAAAGCATCGCGTTTGGAGACATCAGTTAAAAACTCACTCACGCGGTCAAACAGGCGAATTTTTTCGCCGCTATCGGTGACAACGGCGTAGATATCGTTGTTGGTGATGGCGATGTCCATCAGGGTGTCGTCAAACAACTTGGCAAAGTCAGCTTTGTTTTGCTGGTTAAATAAATAGCTAATAAAGTGCGTGGTTTTTAAGCGCGCAGTGTCTGGCCCCAATTGCAGTTTAAGCATATCAAAGGCATCGTCACTGAGCTTGGCGATTTCCTCTTCCCAGCGCTCAGCCTCAGCAATTTTTGGGCTGATTTTTTTAATCTCAAAGGCAAATTTGTCGTTGAGGAATTTATACAAAAAAACCTGAGTGATGATTTTGAATTCATTACCATCGTTGCCTAGACCATAGTTTGCGCAGACGCTTTTCAGGCTGTCGATCAGCTCTTTTGTTTTTTGTTGAAACTCTATTTCTACCACTGACGTGCTCCGCTATTAAACTCTTTCATATACTCTGCGACCACCAACTGGTTGATGTAGTTGGATGAGGCAGGGTTAAGTGGAATGGATTGTTCATTGACGAAACGTCCGATGACCGATGGCATGACCAATCGTGCAAAGTAGTTTTCGTTTTCGAGCAACTGCGTGTTGACCAAGACTTGAGCATCGGTATCGTGTTTAACGCCCGTGAGCGCCTCGAATATCTTACGTTCGTGTTGGGTCATGTCGCCTTTTTCTTGCAGGCGTTTGTGAATGCGGGTGTATTTTACGTCACCATGGTATTTCTGGCGTAGCTGATTGTTCTCTCGATTGAGTTCTTTGATGCGTGTGTGGATTTTTTCAAGCGCGGCAATATTGGCCGTCATTTCTTGTTGTGTCACTTCGCTCAGGTTCTTTTTCTTAAACAAGCGCTCTAGTTCTTCTTTGAGGCTGATAAATTTGGGGTCTTGCTGATCAAAATTGGAGGCAAGTGCTTCGCGTGTCTGGCGCAGTGTGTTTTTGAGTTGGTCGGCCAGCACCAGCTCTTCCTCACCAATTTTTGTGAATTTGAAAATCACATCTTCAAGGGCGATGTTGAGCAGGTTGGCGGAATCTTCTGCGGACTCGAGCTGTTCTTTTACATTGAGCAGGTTTAAGTGGTTGTTGGTTTCGCGGTATAGAAGATTCAGTTTTTGAAAGTCCAAATCATCCAGAAAGTTATATTCACCCTGAAGGCGAATGATGTTGTACAGCGCTCGTGCATCTTCCAGTGCTTTTTTTAGAGCCAGTACAGTTTTTTTATCTTGAATCTGGTTGATTTGCTGCGAGAAGATTTCAGCATTATGTGTATCAAACCTGAACAGCACATCTTTAATGTGCTCGATCTCTTGTTTGATCTCTTCAGGGGTTTTAAACAGGTGAGAGTAGCTCTCCATCTCATCACCCAATTCAGACTGCAGCTCTTTTAGATAATCTTCATTAGTAGCTGCAAACTCTTTGCTGATATCGGCAAAGTCCACCACATAGCCATAGCGGAATTTTTTATAAGTGCGGTTAACGCGGGTTAGCGCCTGTAGCAAATTATGTTTGCGGATGACACGGCCTAAATATAGCTTTTTGAGACGTTTCGCATCGAAGCCAGTGAGCAGCATATTAAAGACAATCAGCAGATCAATCTTGCCTGCTTTAAAGTCTTCGACCAGATCTTTACGAAACTCTTTGTCACCAACATCATGCAAAATCAGCGCAGCTACTCTGACTTTGGCAGATTGCTTAAGCTTGTTTTTGTAACTTGCTCTGTCCTGTGCAGCAAGTCTCTGCTCAATGATATCGTCGTTGGCCGCTTTAATATCAGCAGCATCGGTTGGCCCAGCATATTTGCTATTAAAAATCTCAAACATTTGCTTGGCTTGATCTGCACTGTCACAGATCACCATGGCGCCGATTGAATTGTCGCCATAGGTTTGGCGTGAGCTTTCAAAGTCACTCACGATGTAATCAAGCATGGGTTCAACAAAGGTGGGGTGTGCATACACCTCACTTTTTTCTATGTTGCCTTGCTGAACTTTGATTTGATCAAGCGCTTGCTGCAAAGTCAGTTTGTAAGTGGTCGAGATTTCTTCACGGATCAAGCGCAGGGTATAACCATCGGCAATCGATTTGTTGTAATAGTATTTGTGAATGTAATCGCCAAACAACTTACGGGAGTTGTAGTCATCCCCTAATAACGGAGTACCGGTTAACCCGATTTTGATTGCATGCTTATCAGACTGCTCAAGATTTGCCAGAAAGCTACCTTCAGGGTTGTAACTACGATGAACTTCATCCAAAAAGTAAATGCGCTGGATATTGGTGTCGTAATCTTTGCTCGAAACTACATTTGTGTCGTCCCAGAATTTTTGAATGTTCACAACCGTTATTTCAGGCTTGCCGGCATTGTTGTTGATGACTGTGGTTGTTTTAATATCTTTGGCAAAGGCATCTCTTGAGTTGATGATATGCACCACCAATCCACGTGCCGTAAACTCGCGCTGGGCCTGCGTCAGCAAATCCAATCTATCCACAATAAAATAAAACTTGGGTACTATGTTTTGCTTTTGAAAATAGGCGGTTAAATGGCGTACGTTATAAAAGGCGAGGGCTGTTTTACCGCTTCCTTGAGTGTGCCAGATAATGCCTTTTTTTATTCCCGCATTTAGTTTTTGCTCTATCGCTTTGGTGGCAAACACCTGCGGGTAACGCATGACATGTTTTTCAACACCATGGCTTTCATTGACATAGGCAATTCCGAATTGCAATAAAAAGGCCAGGCGGTCACGACTGAACAGTGATGTGCAAATGCGGTTGGTGGGGCGGGAGGGTTCTTTGTTAGTGATAAATTCTGGATTGTTGCGGATCACTTCCAGATTGTTATCCTTGAGCACTGTGAGCTCGACTTCCTCTGAAACCGGCTTAAGTAAGGCCGTCAGATTGAGCGTTTCTTCTTCTCTAAAATAGTTGAAGATTGGCGACTCATAGGATGGGGTAGCATAAAAAGCGCCTTCAATCGGATCGATCGCTTCATCGTCGTATTCCATATTGTTTGAAAACACCATCAACTGGGTGATGTTGGCAAAGCGAAGGAATTTTGGGTTTTGAAAGCGACGATTGATCCGCGCACGTTCAGCCAGAACGCCATCCTGATTATTGGGCTTTTTGACTTCAATAAAGACTAACGGTAGACCGTTGATGAGCAAAGTAATGTCTGGCCTAAACTCCTCATCACCATTGATACATGGCAGTTCCGTGACCACATGAAATGAGTTGTGATTGAAATTGTCGAAATCAATGAGTTTTATCCCGGATCGAGAGGTGATTTTTTCATAAAACACCCTTCCCAAGTCAACGTTGTCTAGTGTTAGCTTTAACTCTGCGAGTTGTCTTTCGGCATCTGCATAGGCGATATGTGGATTGATTTTCAAAATGGCATCAATAAATATCTCGGGGAATATGTTCGTATCCAGATCCCAAGTCGCCTGACTCAGCGATAAATAGGTATAACCAAGCCTGCAAAAGTGCAGTATGGTTGGAATTTTTACGCGTGAGTCTTCGTTGAATTTCATCGTTTTAAGGTGATATGTATTTTTGTCATATTATGCTTGAACTAGAAGGCACCTGAACTGATAACTTTGGCTGTTCAATTTGCATTTGCCGTTATGGGTGCCAACTCAATATTCATCATTGTCTTTTTTTATCGTGGCAGATATTTTTAATCTCTATTACTGGCCCCTTTAATCATTGTTTTTGCTAACGACAATACTTCAAAATTACCTAGAAAGTATTATGCTCGTTGGTAATTAGCTTAGATGCAAAGTTATTTATTACTCTTCTTGTTAGGTCTTTTGGTTAGATAGTTCGTTGAATATTCTTTGAACGCTTTGTTAAAATCCATGAATCTTTGATTAAGCAAGCTGATACTCAGGCCATAAAACTCGCAAAGTTCAACCTTAAGGTTTTCGTCATTATCTAAATAATTTTTTTCAGTAGCTGTTTTAATGTGAATACGTGATTTTTTGACAGTGTGTTTAGAAATATAGTCTATCAGCATCCCATTAAACGCAGGGTTTGTTAATGCGTGGTCTTTGTGAAGAGACTCTGATTTAAAAATTTTTGGAATATTAAGCTTGTCTAAAATTTTATTCATAATCGCCTTTTTCTTTTTACTGTCAGGCTCGTATTTCCACAAGGCTATATAGTCTTTAATCGATTTGTCGTATTTGATTTGACTGGCTTCAAGTAAAGCATATAAAGCATCATTTTCAACAATTTCCGTTTTGCCATTTCGATATTTGTTCAGATTTCTATATAAATTAAACCTTTGAGAAAAAGCAAGAGTCAACACTGAACCTGAATAGAAAGATAATGTAAGCCAAAAAAATGATTGGTATTTCGGATATAAAACTCCGAGAAAAGCAAGCAGGATAATCCCACCAATAATAAATAAGGTTATGAGCCCCGACTCGATCATTGATATCAATGGCTGAAGCTCTGTAATGTAGTCCTTCCTGAAGGTATGAAGCTTACCATTTATATTTTTCCATATTAGGTACCTCCAAATTAGGCACTTCCTTAAATAGATGCCCATCTTTTATCCTTTAATTTGATCCAAATAATCAGCCCATTTCTGCATCATTAGCTTTCGCTGCTCAATAAATCTAGTTCGGTTATAAGCTGAGCCTAAAGTGTCTGGCACGGTGTGTGCAAGCTGATGTTCGATCACATGAGGATCCATGTTCAATTGCTCGTGCAAAATGGTTCTAGCCATTGCTCTGAAGCCATGTCCGGTAATTTCATTTTGTGTGTCATAACCCATTCGTTTAAGCGCAGCGTTAATTGCAGCTTCACTCATTGGTTTTAGGGGGGAGTGTCCACCTGGGAAAACATATTCGCGATGACCTGAAAGCGGTTTGATTTCCTCAAGAATTTTAATTGCTTGCTGGGACAGGGGAACTAGATGGTTGGTATTGGTTTTACTCACGACAAATTTCCACTCACCCGTTTCTAGATTGATATCCTTCCATTTCGCTTGCCGGAGTTCGCTTGGTCTTACAAAGACTAGAGGAGCTAGTTTTAAGGCGCACTGAACGGTCAGTGTGCCATTGAAGCCATCAATCGCTTTTAGCAAGGTTGCTACATCCTTTGGATCGGTAAAGGCAGCCATATGCTTGGTGGATCTGGATGGTAGAGCACCTTTTAAGTCATGAGAGATATCTCTTTCAGCGCGGCCAGTCTGAACAGCATATCTGAACACTTGGCCTGCCGTCTGTAATGTTCTATGCGCTGTTTCAAGCTTGTTGAGTGCTTCAATGCGTTTAATAGATTGTAGTAGCTGAGGTGCGGTGATTTCAGCGATTGGCTGTTTCCCAATCCAGGGGAATAGGTAAAGCTCAAAACGGCGTATGACTTTGTCCTTATGGCTCTCGGCCTTGTTTTTCATGTAAGACTGCCACCACTCTCTGGCGACCAGCTCAAAGCTGTTGGCTTGGCTGATCTCTTTTTCAAGTTTGGCTTTTTGTCTGCTTTTGCTCGGATCTATGTTGTCGTTGGCAATTTGCTTGCGAGCATCGTCTCTTTTTTCTCTGGCCTGTTTTAAAGAGACTTCAGGGTATGTGCCAAGTGAGAGAAGTTTTTCTTTGTTGTCGAAACGATACTTAAATCGCCACCACTTACCCCCAGCTGGGGTAACTTGGAGGAACAAACCATCCGAGTCATAGAGTTTATAAGGCTTCTCGGCTGGTTTTGCATTATTGATTGCGGTATTGGTAAGTGCCATTTTGGGGTAACTTTCTTAAAGAAGTATTTAAAAATGACTGTTACCCCAGAAGTTACCCCTGTTAATTGGGGTATGTCAAGGAATGGGGTGATATGGCTTGAGGCAATAAAAAAGCCCCGAAGCTAGTATCTACGGGGCTTTTGAGGCTTCATGACACGTCATGAAGCGGTATTTTGGTGGTGAAAGAGGGACTTGAACCCTCGACCCCAGGATTATGAATCCTGTGCTCTAACCAGCTGAGCTACATCACCATATTTGAAAGACGGCGATTATAGCAGTTGTATGAAGGTGCGACAACATGCGGTTGCATCCTTTGTTTAACTATTTTGGTTATTTTTATTTCAATATACTTTTACCATATCCGGTTGTGGAGTATGCTGAGCTGATTTCCATTTCAATAAATATAATCGTATGGATCGTCAGGTAAATGACCCGGGCGGAGTGCTTAAGCTAAGTGCGGTGCTTGCGGATGTTTTACGGTTACGGGATGCCTACACCCGCTTACACAGTGACCGTGTCATGTCGCTCGCGATTGGGATAGGCCTGGCGCTGGGCTTGAGTGGTGAGGAGTTGCGTGTGCTGGAGCTGGGGGCGGGCATGCATGACGTGGGTAAGGTGGTGGTGCCTGACCATGTGTTGATGAAGCCCGGCAAGCTGGATGGCGAGGAAAAGGTCATTATGCAAAAGCACCCGGTGATTGGCGGCGATTTGGTTGGGGCGTATGAACATCCGCGCGCGACAGAGGTGGCGAAGGTGATTCGTCACCATCATGAGTGGTTTGATGGTTCTGGCTACCCGGATAAGCTGGCAGGCGAGAATATTCCTTTATTGGCGCGCATTGTGACGCTGGTGGATAACTACGATGCGATGGCGGTTCGGCGCGTTTATCAGGGCGCACGCCCGCATGCTGAAATCATGCAGATTATGGATTCAGAATCGGGGACCAAGTTAGACCCGGAATTGTTTGGTCACTTTAAGCGGGTGATTGCGAACCCTGAATACCAGTCGTTTATCGCCACTGGCGAATAGGCAGCAAAGCAAAAGGCTGGGGAATCCCAGCCTTTTTTGTAAGCATAAAATATAGAGGTGAAATCTAGACGTTAAATCTAAAGTGCATTACATCACCATCTTGCACGATATATTCTTTGCCTTCCAGGCGCATTTTGCCCGCTTCTTGTGCACCTTTTTCGCCTTTGTTTTTGACGTACTCATCGTAAGCAATCACTTCTGCACGGATAAAGCCACGTTCAAAGTCAGTGTGGATCACACCTGCCGCTTGCGGTGCGGTGGCGCCTTTTTTGACGGTCCAGGCACGGACTTCTTGCACGCCAGCGGTGAAGTAGGTTTGCAAGCCCAGTAAATCATACGCAGCGCGAATCACGCGGTTAA
>CAKZJM010000289.1 GCA_936943315.1 uncultured Methylophilus sp.
GGGGGCGGCGCTGCCGTTACCTTGTTCAATATAAACCTGGGGTTGTGGCGGTTGCGTCACAATCACGGGCGGTGGGCTATACACATAAGGATAGGGGTAAGCCGCGTAAGGGTAAGGATAAAACGGGTAGGGTGAGCCGAAATAAAAGCCAACATTGCCGCGCCAGCCGCCATGGCCAGGCGGGTGTGCAAACGCAAGATTGCTTGCGAGGGCCAAGCCTGCAAACAAGCTGGCCAACCATATTTTTTTAAATGTTTTCATATCGCCTCCAATTGCGGTTACTGCTACTTTGTCAGACAAAAGCATACGCAACTTTATCCTGGCAAACGGGGTCTGTTTTGTATCGGAGTGTATCTTTATGAAGCCTTGCCACGCATAGTGTTAGGCAGCTGGGCGGCAACTGCGGGATGCTAGTCATGAGCCTGACACCTATTGATCCCTATGCAACAATCGATACAGCAGATTAATCTTTCTTATGACCAGCAGCAGGACCGCTTGCTCATGAAAGCCGCCGTGAGCGAGGCGCAGGAAATCCGGTTATGGATTACCTTTCGCGTGGCGCGCCAGATGTTCAAAGTCCTCAACCGTGAAGCCCATTTGCCGGTATCAGCCTTGTCGCAGCCGGATGCCTCCCCCTTACTTTCGCCACCCTCCCCTGAGGAAGCCACTCGCCAGTTTCACCAGGAAGCAGACGCCGTGCACGCGCTGGAAGACCTAGACTTTGCCACGGCTTATCAGGAGCGCCCGTCAATGGTCAGCGAACAGGAGTTACTGGTGGTCGACAGCCGTTTCGTGTCGATAAACGACCAACTGAACAATATGCAACTGGTCTGCGCCAATGGCGTGAATGTGAATATGGGGCTGAACCGGCCTTTGGTCCTGGCGATCAGCCGCATGCTGATGATCGCCAGCAAAGATGCAGGCTGGACATTGCCGATGCAAAAGGAACCTGAAGCGGTTTCCAGCATCGTAATGCAGGTACCGACAGAAAAGCAGGTGTTACATTGATTGATTTTACGTATTTGGGTGACAGCGGCATCCGTGTTTCAAAAATTGCGCTGGGCACCATGACCTTTGGTGACCAGAACAGCCAGGAAGACGCGGAAAACCAGCTGGATTATGCGCGTTCGCAAGGCATCAATTTTATTGATACTGCCGAAATGTACCCGGTGCCGCCCCACGCAGAAACCGTGACACGCACCGAAACCATGCTGGGCCACTGGATCAAGAAACAGCCCAGGGACCAGTTTGTGCTGGCCAGCAAAGTGGCAGGGCCGCGGCGCGGCATGCACTGGATCCGCGGTGGCCCGAGCGGCATGGACAGGGCCAATATCCGCCAGGCAGTGCATGACAGCCTCAAGCGCTTGCAAACGGATTATCTGGATGTGCTCTACTTGCACTGGCCTGAACGCAATGTGCCCATGTTTGGCCAATACCAGTTTGACCCGGCGGCAGAACGCGATGCGCAAGGCCAGCCTCAGCAGTGGGTGCCCATTCAAACCCAGCTTGAAGTGCTGGATGAATTGATCAGGGAAGGCAAGGTGCGCGCCATCGGCCTCAGCAACGAGCAACCCTGGGGCCTGATGGAGTTTTTGCGTATTGCGCGTGAGCAGGGCTTGCCGCGCATTGCCGTGCTGCAAAACTGCTACAACCTCATGAACCGTGGCATGGAGTTCGGCATGACAGAGGTGTTGTATCGAGAGCGAATCAGCCTGGCTGCTTACTCGCCGCTGGCATTTGGCCACCTCACAGGTAAATATGTTGATGATCCTGCCACACCCGGCCGTGTCACCTTGTTTCTGGGCTATGCCCAGCGCTACAAAAAACCGGGCGTGCCCGCGGCCGCCAAAGCCTATGCCGAGCTGGCCAGGGCGCATGGCCTCACGCCCACACAATTGGCACTGAGTTTTGTCTATCACCGCTGGTTTGTCGGTAGCACCATTATTGGCGCGACCAGCCTGGGGCAGCTACAAGAAAACATCGCTGCCTACCAGGTCCGCCTGGAGGATGACGTATTAAGCGCCATTGAGCAGCAGCATCTGGTCATGATGAATCCTGCACCTTGATACAGGTGCAAAAGAAGGGGAATCCGTATGTTAAAGCGTTGCAACCTGCGCACATTTTTATTGCGCAGCATCATTTTTTTTGCCTGCAGCCTGGGTGCGCAGGCGGCCATCACTACCGACCTGCAAAACGCACTGCACACTTGCAAAAGTGAATTCAGTGATGATGCCAGCCGTCGGCTGGTCTGTTTTGACCAGGTCGCTGAGCAATATGCCGCCAACGCGGCAGCGGCCCCCATACATACCACCAAGCAGGCTGACCTGGTCAAGGCCGTCGATGCCAGGACGACTTACCTCTCACGCAAATGGCATTTGAATGCACAGGACGAGTTGCATTTTACGGACCTCGAAACCCATCAGCTTAACTACGTAGTGGCTTCCTACTCAAATAATCCGAATGATGTGCCTAACTCGCCCTCCAGACCTAACACACAAGACCGCGGATTAAACAATAACGACCTGCACTTTCAGATCAGCCTGAAAACCCAGCTCATGAACCTGTCTGACTGGTTGCCAGAAAACCAGTGGGTACACAGTGCCCGCCTGTGGGGCGCCTACACGCAGCAATCTTTCTGGCAGGTTTACAGCGCCAGCCAGTCGCGCCCGATGCGTGACCATAATTATTCACCAGAGTTGATCCTGTCCTTGGGCTTGAACAAGCCGGGTGAACCCAAGCCATGGGCGGCATTGCCGGATATGCTCAATCTCGGCGTGGTGCACGAATCTAACGGCCGCTCTGAGCCGTTGTCACGCAGTTGGAACCGGGTCTACCTGCAAGGTGGCTGGCAATTGAACGACCGTTATAGCGTGCTGTTCCGTCCGTGGTGGCGCATTCCCGAAAGCAAGTCTAACGACGATAACCCGGATATCAGCAAATATATGGGCTATGGTGATGCAGTATTGCGCTGGGATAACGAAGCCAATACCACGGCGGCCAGCGTTACCTTGCGCAATAACCTACGCAGCGATAACAAGGGATACGTGAAGTTTGATGTGCAATACAAACCACTCAAAAGCGAAAGCGTGCGCTTTTATGCCATGCTGGCGAGCGGCTATGGCGTATCGTTGCTCGATTACAATCAAGCGCAAACCATGTTTGGCCTCGGCTTTGCGATCGGCGATGCCGCCGATATCGCAAGGCTCGCTGCGCTATCCGGGCCGTGGCCGGTTTCCGGCGCCGCGATCGCGATCGGCTGTCGCGCTCTGCGT
>CAKZJM010000290.1 GCA_936943315.1 uncultured Methylophilus sp.
CCGAAAGGTAAGTCTGATCGGTATTTAATTACAGCACCTCCAGCCAAAGCAATTGTTGCACAAATAATTGCATTACGTAGATTATCAAAAACATGCTTGATTACTGAGTCATGAGCCTCGGCGTTTGCTTTTTTTTCTTCATTCGTCATTTTCAGTCCTAATATTTAAATTATTTAGTAAGCCAAGAAGCGTAAGCATTAATATCTATCATTGGTACGGTGCCGCCAACTTGAAGTCTTGAAATCAGTTCAAAAAGAAAAGTCGCCGCATGTTTTGCATGGTTGCTAAACTCATATTCTTTGATAGTTTCGTTATAACTGAAAGCTCCATGTGCAGCGATACAGCCTAAGTCTAAATGCCCATTTGAAATTGGCGTTTTTAAGGCTTTTTTCATTGGCTCTCCGAGTGGCGGATTCCATCCGCTTTCTAATGTAAGAATGCCTCCGAGAATGTTTATTAACGGTTTGGGGGGATATGTTCCTCCTGCATGAGGAATGGGTAAGCTTGTTCTATGCAGATTGCGTACGCTTGCTACTTTTTCTTGAGCATACTGTATCAGAGGTGCAGATATTTCCTGCTTAGCCTCAAATACAGCATAAACACTTTCAGCGGGGATAATTAACTCATTCGCATAATTAAAAATAAATGGTGAATATTGACGATCAAAAACCACCACGTCAATTTGATCGCTAAAATTTCCAAGACTATCTACAACGTGAGCCTTCTCACATTGATATCGCTTAGGTAAGTATTTTTGCAATAAGTCTAGCCATATACCTTCACTTGCATCACCTTTGGTTCCCGGATGATGAAATGACTTCCTTGCAGTTGTTAAGCGCTGATGAATATCATCATGCAAGCTCGACAGCAGAACATCTAGTGACCATGCCATTAAAGCGCTCCTAATTATTTATCATTGAAGGGTGGGGTTGGCGACATTGCCTTGGCTAACTGGATGGCTCTAGAGGGCTCAATAGGTTTGTTAGGGTAGGCATCTAATATGATGGCTGGAATTAGTCTTTGTGTAAGATCAGAATATGTAAAGCCGTATCCTTTTGTAGACTTCCCAGTTGCGGTTACCAACTCTTGTAAGTCTGAATTTTTAAAGCCGATATCGGCAAAGGCTTTGGCCAGGATATGGTTTCTCTGATTGTCATCGGGCCGCTGAAACTCCACAATATCAGCAGCTCTCCGTCTAACAGCTGGATCTAGTGCATTTAACCGATTGGTACACATTATGACTGTGATAGGCAGCCTTGCATTTGCCAACCTGTCGATGCCACGTATAAAAGCATTCACGCCCGCGCGATCCTCGTGATGCATTTGCTCAGACTCGCGTGATTGAGCAAGCGCATCAGCTTCGTCAACTAAAAGAATCACGCCACCTCTTGCTGGACCCGAAGAAGTCTTTAGTTTCGCGGCTTGATTAAAAGCTTCTTCAAAAGCAGCAGTCACCAACTGAGTCATTTCACCTACTCGCCCCTGACCTCTCGAAGATAGGCTTAGCGGTAGAAGCGTAATATCAACATTCTCTTGTCTAGCTACTGCATCTCCAATAGTCTCTGCTAATTCTGTTTTACCAGAGCCTACGTCACCAGCCAAAATTACTAGTGGCGGGCGCCGCAGAACTGAGGTCAATAAGTTCGGAGCTTCAGGATGGTTCTTTTCCATCCAGCTCTTTAATCCTGTCGGATTAATCAAAATGCTTATTGTATTTTTCAGGCGATTGATTTTGCCATCCATACCAACAAGTCTGCCCAATCGATCGCGCGAGTCTGAATTCGGTAATACTATGGAGTTTTCAAATAATCCATTAATAGCTTTTGTATCCATCTTAATATGTCCTTATTGTTGCTCGTCCGAGGGACCGACCACCAGACGTATATGTTTTGTCGTCAACAAAAAAACCATTCAAAACCGTTGGGGCGTCTGCAGTACCGCGTTTTAGTGAAAACTTACCTTTAAGAGCAGCTTGTTCAGCTGCAGATAGTTTGTCCCAGTTGCTGTTATATGTAAGAAAACTATAGAAATGTGCACCGCTTACATCCATGCCAGGGGGTACTCTGCCTGGATCATCGTCACTGCCCATCCCATACAAGTCCTTTGCCGTGTAACGTAAAGCTGGCTCTATCCAGCTATCATTCTTTTTGTAACCGTAGGTGACTTCCTCTAAACAATTTGCTTTAAGAAGCTCAATCAACTCTTCCTCGAATTGCGCAATTCTCTCGTCAGATGGAGAGCCATAAAATCTTTGCATGCGCTTCAAGTCAGTTGCCACTTTAGATGCCAAATGCTTTGCATGAGTTACAGTGAAGGTATCTGTTGTAGAGAGCGTGAAACTTGAACTCATTTTCTTTATCCTTTAAATGAAGGGCCAAAGACTTTTTGCCAGTAATAAATGGTGGACTTCACCCGCTTTACTAGACGATTATCAGGTTCCAATTTGTAACTTTTCAAACTCCATTGGACTCAGCTGATTGAGATGGCTGTGACGCC
>CAKZJM010000291.1 GCA_936943315.1 uncultured Methylophilus sp.
AACTGCTCCAGGGCTTTGTCAAAATGCTGGCAAGCCTTGTCAAAAGCATTGCGGGCATTTTCAATCAAGCCCAGATTTGCCTGTACATAAGGATTATCCGGATCCGCCTCCAGGGCTTTGAGGCAATAGGCTTCTGCTTCAGCATATAAATGCTGGTTAAACATTTCGGTTGCCAGGTTATTCAGCGCCTCTGCACTAAATTCCTGCTTTTGCATGATCTGGTCAATATACGACTGATACTCACGCATGCGCTGCGTGACGCGATAAAGCTTAGCCAGGTTTTTTAACAACGATAACTCTGCCGGGTCCAGGGCCAGACCGGCCAGCAACCATTGTTCGGCCTCTTCTGTATCGCCATGTTGCAGATACAAAGCCCCAAGATGGCTGTAAGCCTCCACATAGTCACTTTGCAGGGCAATGGTTTGCTGAAAGGCGTCAATCGCTTCTGACATATTGCCCAACTGCTCAAGCGCAACAGCCATGTTGAAAAAGATCACGGCATTGTCAGGCTCAATCTCTACCGCTTCACGGTAATATTGAATGGCTTCCAATGGCTTATCGGCCTCATGCAGCAAAGTCGCCAACTCAAAATTGACCCGGCCATCTTGCTGGTGAATATTCAAGCCACGGCGCAATACCTTTTCAGCCTCTTTCAATTGCCCGCTTTGCTTTAACACGCTAGCCCAGTTGGCATACGCCTGGCTAAAGGCCGGATTGAGTTTGAGAGTCTGCCGATAGTATTTGATGGCTTGCGTGTACTCTTCTAACTGAGCATACACATTGGCAAGGTTATACAACACCTCCGCATCTTTTTTCAGGCATTTGCTGGCTTGCAAAAAAGCTTGTGCTGCTTCGGCAAGGTTGTCCTGTTGTTGATAGAGGCTGCCTAATAACTTCCAGGCCAAGCCCTCTTCAGGGAACTCACTGGTAATTTTTTGCGCCAGGCGCAAGCATTGCGACCACTCGCCCAGTTTCCAGGCTTGCGTCAGCGCTTGCATCCAATAGCTACAATCCTGCGCTTTGGCGGCGGATTGCAAATGGCCCGGCGAGTGTGTCATACAAGAGAGTTCCAAAAATTTTCTCTTATTATTGAAAACTCTGAGGCAAAAGCATTGCTCAAAAAAAGCGGAAAAAGCAGGCTATCTCAAGTATTCACCCCATATGCGCATTGCGACAACCGCCCGCAAACCTGCATAGATAGTGGTTTCTTGATAGATTAGGGAATTCTCAGGCATGTCTGCTTGAAAAACACAGATTCAAGAATTCTGGCGGGCATCCGTAAATAATGCCTTTTGCGTGGCTATACATAGCGGCGCTCCATCAATAGCCAATAAAAAACCTCCGACTAGCGGAGGTTTTTTATGCGACATGTTCTTGCGGCATGGGAATATCTGGCTCCCAGCGTACCAAGCTATACAAGTCGCATTGCAAATAAGCACATAGCTTATTCAAATGATCAGTACTCGCATTGTAAGTTTGATCTTTTAACATGCGGTGCAGTGTCATGCGGCTAATACCGCTGGCATCTGCAATTTCTGTAATGGTGATGGTTCTGCCCCACTCTAATTGTTTCTTAAGAATAACCGTCTTTAACTCTACGTAAATCACACAATTCCTGACTTCAAGGTAATACTTATTGGGCAGACCCATACGACTTTAAACCGGGTAAGGTTTTTAAGCATTGATGGGTATCAATCTGGATGAAGATACTAACTGCCTCACGTGACAAAAACATTATACAATTTTATAAAGTGTTTAACATGCGTGAAATGACGCACTTTTGGAAAGTTTATACAGTGCATTGCTAAACTTGGTTAAGACATCAGGCATATCCTCGACACTGACTATGTTATATGTTAAATATTTATGGGAATAAATTTAACGTGCCATATAGATGGCATAAACGGGCTATTGGAAATCCAAAAGGCTTTGCCAATAATGGCCTGATAATTTACTGAATAAAAATAAATATATTAAGGGGTGCACAATGGGTTCATTACGAGGATATCTATACTATTTATTTAGTCCGGTCAGGCAAGACGTTGAGACTAATCAAGAGTTGATGCAGAAATGTTATGACGAAGGGTTTCATGCGTCCAGCTCAGGCTTACCGCATACTGAAAATCCCTATGCAGAAGGCAGTAAAGAGGCTCTCGCCTGGAACCGCGGATTTTGGGTTTGGTAAGCTAAACCCGCGGCGATTTGCCAGCCCGCGAGGCTTTGCCAATGTTGCTTATCGCAGGTAAAGGCTGTACGCCATTCTCCGACAAAGCCTTCACTAGCGCCTTTGGCGTATGCTTGTCCTTGCGCGAGCCATACAGATGTGAGTAAGCCCAGGTAAACTCAGCCCCCATCAAAAAAATTTGCGCTGAATAATAGATCCAGATCAGCAGTGCCAACAGTGCCCCGGCGGCGCCATAGCCGCTGGCTATAGCGCTTTGGCCAATATAAATGCCAATCAGCCATTTACCGATGGTAAATAACGCCGCGGTAATGGTTGCCCCTATCCAGACCTCGTTCCAGCGGATAGTGACGCGCGGCATAATCTTGTAGATCATGGCAAACATACCCGTGGTCAATACAAAACTGAGCACAAAATTGAAAACGCTTATCACAATGATCCAGCCTGCAAAGGTGGATGACCACCATTTACTGATTGCTGCAAGCCCTGCGCTAAAAATGAGTGAGACCATGAGTAAAAAACCAATCCCCATGATCATGCCAAAAGACAGCAGCCTGGCATGAATCAAATGCCAAATCCCGCTCCCTGTCCTGGCTGGTGCTTTCCAGATACGGTCTAGAGAATTTTGCAGTTCAGCAAACACCGTAGTGGCCCCGACCAATAGCAATATGATGCCAATGACCGTTGCCGTTATCCCCTCAACTGGCTGGTTGATACTTTTCAGTAAGGTCTGGATGGCAAGTACCCCCTGCTCGCCCATGAGATTATTGAGTTGACCAATAATCTCTCCACGAGCCACCTCTTGCCCAAAAATAAGTCCGGCCATGGAAATGACAATCAGCAACAAAGGCGCAATCGAAAACATGGTGTAATAAGCCAACGCAGCGCCCATACTTTGCGCATAATCATCACTCCATGAAGTAAAAGCAGTTTTAAAAAGAAGCCAAATTTGTTTGATTGATATCTCAGGAAAATTTTTCATGAGCTGGTTTCCATATTGAGTGGTAATACTTGGCAAATGGAAAGAGGATAATCAATTCTGAAGCTGGCGTGCATCAGCCCATGCCGCGCTGAAATGTCAGAAATGGCTGACGGCAGGTAATTGTTTATCACTGGCAGAGTAAGAAATGAAAAAAGGACTTAGAAAACGTCTAAGTCCTTTTTGATACTGGTGCCCGGAGCCGGAATCGAACCGGCACAGCCGTTAAGCCGAGGGATTTTAAGTCCCTTGTGTCTACCAGTTTCACCATCCGGGCGAAAGTCTGACAAGTCTTGTATTCTAACACCTGATCGCTTTGCATAGCATGGGTGTTTGAGAGGAATGTGGAGCGGGAAACGAGTCTCGAACTCGCGACCTCAACCTTGGCAAGGTTGCGCTCTACCAACTGAGCTATTCCCGCGTATTTCCTTACGCCATGTGTCGTAAAGAAGCTGGCATTTTAATGATTTTGAGACCGGTGTCAAGGAAGATTTTGAAAATAATATTTCTTTTTCCGCCTTGCTTTTTTAGATGGTTTCGCGTATCGCCGGCCAGGCTGCGCGTAGGTAGTACCCCATGGAGATCAGGGTGAGCAATGCCGCGAACACGATCAGCCATTCCCCCAGCCATTGCACGTTTAATCCAAACAACGGATCGTACCAAAGCAACAGGATAATCGCGATCATTTGCGCAGCCGTTTTGACCTTACCCACCATAGCCACGGCAACGTTGGCACTTTTGCCTATGCTGGCCATCCATTCGCGCAAAGCACTGATGGCGATTTCACGGCCAATAATAATCAGCGCCACCACGGCCCCAACCCGGTTGAGTTCAACCAGCACAATCAGGGCAGCTGCGACCATGAGCTTGTCAGCAACGGGGTCGAGAAAGGCACCAAATTTAGACATCTGGTGGTATTTGCGTGCCCAGTAGCCGTCTAGCCAATCAGTGAGCGCCGCGAGGATGAAGACACTGGCTGCGGTTAAATTGACCCAATGCGCGGGTAAGCCGTGGGCAGTCACGGCATTGGCAGGCAGGTAAAAAATACCAACAAACACCGGAATCATGCCGATGCGCAACAGGGTGAGTATATTCGGGATATTCCACATTTTTTATTCGTTGAGGCTGGAAACTAAGACTTAATGCAATCGCTCGTAAATGGTTTGCGCCAGCGCCAGGCTAATGCCTTCAACTTGTGCAATCTCGTCTATGCTAGCACTTTTTATCGCATCCAGGCCACCAAAACGCATTAGCAGCGCTTTACGGCGCTTGGCCCCTACCCCTTCAATTTCTTCGAGGCTAGAGGTGATGCGCGCTTTTGCCCGCTTGGCGCGATGGCCGGTAATGGCAAAACGGTGTGCCTCATCGCGGATTTGCTGTAATAAATGCAGGCCCTGGTTATCCACCGGTAAATTGAGCATTTCACCCGTATCGGAAAAAATCATGGTTTCCAGACCAGGCTTGCGCTCTTCACCTTTGGCGATGCCGATCAGCAAAATATCATCCAGCCCAACCTCTTGCATGACTTCGATTGCGACGCCCAATTGGCCTTTACCGCCGTCAATAAAAATCAGGTCGGGACGTTTACCCTCACCTGCTGCCACTTTTCTATAACGCCGCGTCAGCACGTCCCGCATGGCGGCATAATCATCACCTGGCGTAATACCGGTCACGTTATAGCGGCGGTATTCGCTGTTTTGCATATCACCGCGGTCAAACACGACACAGCTACCGACGGTGGCTTCGCCCATGGTATGGCTGATATCAAAACACTCAATGCGTTCGGTCGTTTCCGCAAGATTGAGCGCTTCGCGTAAGGAGAGTAAGCGTGCCTGTTGGTTGGCAGAAGTAGCCTGGCGTTGCTGTAAGGCAAGCTCGGCATTGGTCTGTGCCATTTTCAGCCAGACTTTTTTATCACCAATCGCATTGGTCAACACGCGGATTTTTCGGCCAGACTGCTCACTCAGCATGCCTTCAAATTCGGTTTTATCAATGTCGGCACCACACACTAGCAAAGGTGGCGTATTTTGTGCCAGGTAATACTGGGTAATAAAGGCCTCCACCGTTTCAACCAGGTCTGCATCCTGGCTGTTTTTGGGGAAAAAGCTCTTGTCGCCCAGATGCCGCCCCCCGCGTATCATCACCAGATTGATGCAATGCTGGCCCTGCACTTCTGCACAGGCAATCACATCCGCATCACTGACGCTGAAATCACTGACAAACTGTTTGGCCTGCACCTGGCGCAAGGCCTGAATGCGGTCACGCAATACAGCCGCATGTTCATATTCCATCTCTTCTGCCGCTGTATTCATGGCAGCGCCCAAAGAGTCCATCACCTCGCTGGTTTTACCTAGCAAAAACATGGCGGCATGGCGTACATCCGCAGCGTAATCCTCTTGCGAGATCAAGTTCACGCAAGGCGCAGTGCAGCGCGCAATCTGGTACTGCAAACACGGGCGGGAACGGTTGGAGAACACGGTGTTCTCGCAGGTGCGCAACTTGAACACTTTTTGCAGTAACTGGATGCTCTCGCGTACCGCTGGCGAACTGGGGAAAGGCCCAAAATATTGATGCCCCTTACGTTGAGTGCCACGGTGAAAAGCCAATCTCGGGTAGGCATCCGAAGTGAGCGTGATATAAGGGTATGACTTGTCATCGCGAAATAACACGTTATAACGCGGCATCAAGCCCTTGATGAGGTTGTTTTCCAGCAGCAACGCCTCGGCTTCCGAGCGCGTCACGGTGGTTTCGATGTTGGCAATCTGCGACACCATCATCTTGGTGCGCGGACTGGCAAGGTTTTTATTAAAGTAGCTGGAAACCCGCTTCTTCAGGTCTTTGGCTTTGCCGACATAAATGACCGTGCTTTCCGCATTGAGCATGCGGTACACGCCGGGCAAGTTAGGCAGATTTTTGAGGATGGGCTTGGGATCAAACATGCGCGTATTTTACACGCATGTTTGCTGGATTGCCGGGCTAACCGAGCAGTTCGCCGCCAATCGCCCAATCCTCGTACTCGACTTCTTCAAACACGATATACGTATAATTGGCGGGCTTCTGCGCGTGCTTTTGCAAGGTCTCGGTGATTTCTTTGGCAATCAGTTTCTTTTGCTCCTTGGTCACCGATCCCGCGAGTTTAACGTTCACATAAGGCATGGTTGCGCTCCTTTCAGCTGTACACAATTAATGATGCTTCGAGACTTCGCCACGACGGATATCGCGGATCAAGTTGAGCGTCACGGCAAATAACAACAATGAAATCAGGATGGATAAAATCGGGTCTATGCTCATCCAGCCGGTAAAGTAGATAACGACCCCTGAGATAACAGCCGTCACCGAACCGAGCAAGTCACCCAGCACATGCAAAAATGCAGCGCGGTGATTTAAGTTGTCATCGCCACCGTGATGCTCATGCTGATGGTGCATATGTTTGGCCACCACCAGGTTCACCACTAAGCCGACCAGGGCAATGATACTGACATAGCCGCCTGCGACTGGCAGTGGATTCTGCAGGCGCTCAATGGCTTCGTACACAATCCAGCCAGTGACCACCAGCATGGAGACGGCATTGATCATGGAAACACGGCGTTCGGTTTGCTTGGAGGCCGGGTGCCCGGTACGCGCCTGGTGGGCCGCCCACATGGCCAGGCCGAGTGCCAGCACATCAAACAGCATGTGCCAGGCGTCGCTCAGCAAGGCCAGCGACTGCGTCCACCAGCCACCGGCAAACTCGACGACGGTAAAGATGGAAATGGCTAGAAACGGCAGCGAGAACGGATTGCCTTTCGCATGATTGTCGTGACTGTGCGCATGTTCATGGCTGTGGTCATGGTCATGATCACCTGCATGATCGTGGCCATAAGGACAGCGGCCGGTTTGATGGGAATCTTCGTGATGTGTGTGGCTAGGTTTCATGATTGCATGCTAATGCAAACTCGCTGCTTTTCACAATAGGCTGGCCGACAAAAATAGTCGCGCATGAAAAATCTGGGATAATGCTGGCTTGTAGAGAAAATCATCATGTTAAGTTACCGACACGCGTTTCATGCAGGCAACCATGCCGACGTTTTAAAGCACTGGATTTACAGCCAGGTGCTGGATTACTTTAACCAGAAAGATAAGCCATACTGGGTGATTGATACGCACGCAGGCGCTGGCATGTATCGCCTGGACAATGCTGTCGCCAACAAAACCGCTGAATATGTTGATGGTATTCAGCGCCTTCAGCAAAGCCAGGCCCCCGCGGCATTTGAAGCTTACCTGCAGGCCGTTACCGCAGCCAGCAATGGTCAGCAAACGCTTTATCCTGGCTCGCCTTGCATTGCCAGTCACTTTATCAATGCCGCAGATAAATTGCGTTTATTTGAGCTACATCCGGCGGATGCAGCGTTGCTGGAGCAACACTTTGCACCGCAAAAAAGACAAGTTTCCGTTCAAGTAAAAGACGGCTTTGAAGGGATCAAGGCGTGTTTGCCGCCGCCCACCAAGCGCGGCTTGGTATTGATTGACCCGCCTTATGAAGTCAAAGATGACTACACGCGCGTGGTGGACTGTATCAAAGACAGCCTCAAGCGCTTTGCCACCGGGACTTATTTGATTTGGTACCCCCGTTTGCAACGGCCAGAGCCTCAGCAAATGATAGACAAGTTGCGTCGTCTGGAGACGGATTACCTACATGTGACGCTGGATGTACAACAACCATCGGCCGAAGGCTTTGGCATGTATGGCAGCGGCATGTGGGTGATTAACCCGCCCTGGACCTTGCGCCAGTCAATAGAACCACATCTGGACTGGCTGGCAAACACGCTGTCACAAGATGGCACCGCTTACGCCAGCTGTGAAGGTAAACAACGCTAATAGCGGATACGGGTTTTGTGTTGCGGATCGGCTTCGCTGCGTATAGACACTGAGAAAGCATTCACCGCAATGGTTTGCCGGGTCGAGGTTTGAATCCGCACCCGCCATTCACCTGCCGTCAGGTTAGTCTTATAGGTATATCCACGATACCCGCTATCACGTCCGCCCGTTAAAGCAAACCCGGGGGTAGACACACTCACCCATTGGCCTTTGATTTTCTTTTGCCAGTCATGCACCAGTTGGGTCTTCAATCCCTGCGGGGCAAAAACCGCTGAAAAACAGACCAGCCTTTGCCCGGGCTGCAAATAAAAGCGATCACTATCCACCCGCCAGAATTGCCACCACGGCGATTTCTCAACGGTCATCCAGTAACCTTCGGGCGACTTTTCCAGGTCATAAGCCACCACCACCGCCTGCTTCACCAAGGGTACTGGGGGAATCATGTCTGCCCGGTAAGCCAGCATGAGTAGCCCAGCAATCACCCATACCGGCCAGATGCGTCCGGCTTGGTGTGGCGCGCGTTGATACAAGAGATATGTGACCGTGGCCCCCAGCAAGGTACTCAAATAAAACCAGATGGCGTGCACACTGCCAAACAGGAAGGGAAAGGCAAAGTTACACCATAGAATAGAACACAAGCCAAACATGCTCCAGCACAAGCTCAAGCGGCGGTATTCACTTTCCATAAACTCATTTGCCACCAGCAATACGCCCAACATCAGGGTCAGCACCCAGGCCAGGCCGTAGCTGGAACTCTTGAAATAGAGGATAAACAAGGCACTTAGCAGGCTGCCAAACAAAAACTGCAAAATCCAGTATGGCCAATCATGCACCGTCCAGTTGGAGGCTCTGTTTTGTAACCACTGCCAGCTCAATAGCCGCTCACCCATGCGGCGTACTGATGAAGAAGGTTCAGCCAGCTGATACATGAGGACGGCGGCCAATAGCAGGTAAACAGCAAAAATCGCCATATCAGAAATGGCTACTTTTTTACCGATGGTGATTGCATCCCAGACAAATCCGCCAATAAAAAATGAGATCGGCAAGATCATGCGGCTGCGGGCTAACCAACGCGACAATTTTGAAGGTGACTCGGTATCAGACATCGTCATGCAAATAAAACACAGGGATTGAAAAGATGTCGGCATTTTTAACACAGATAAAGTGTAGTGCGCCATTATTTTGGGTGCTAAAAGTAAACTTTCTTTGATAATCAAATTTCGCCTGTTAAAATTTAAGTTATCTTAAGAAAAGTCCGATAATTATCAATACAGGTTAGGTTTCCCATTAATAACATTCATGTGAGCACGCCTTCTTTCATGATCAAAAAGCATGCTAAATTTAGTTAGACAGTTAAAACAGAAAGTCACAGAAATAAAGTCTGTCAGTAATGAAACTGAACAGGCTTTAATCCGCGTGGTTTTTGTCAGTTTTATCATGCTCTATCTGTCTTTCAATCATAGTAGTTACGAGCCCGTATTACTGTGCCTGATTTATTTATGCTTTGGTTTCCTGATGTTGTATAACATCTTGAAAGACCCAAAAAAGAATGAAACGCGCCAGTGGACCGCCATGATCATGGACATCACGGCCACTTCACTGGAGCAAATGATTTCCGGCTCCATGGCGGGTGTATTTATGTTTACCTGTGGCTGATCATTGGTTATGGATTGCGCTACGGAACCAAGTTTTTCAAAGGCTGTTATCTCTTAAGCCTGATCGGATTCGGCATTACGCTCTACCTTAACCCCTATTGGGTAGAACATCAGCACCTGGCTTATGGCTTTTTCCTGACCTTGCTGCTGATTCCTCCGCACACGCTGCGGCTGCAAATCAGCCTGGAAAAAGCGACCAAGGAAGCGGGCCAGGCCAACGAAGCCAAAACAAACTTCTTGTCTAATATCAGCCACGAAATGCGCACGCCGCTCAACGGTATTATTGGGGCCAGTGAATTGCTGGCGCAAACCAAACTCGATACCAAGCAATCCGAACTGCTCAAAATGGTGGGCACCTCTGCCTCCAGCCTGAAAAAGCTGATTAATGACGTGCTGGATATCAGTAAAATCGAAAAAGGCAAGGTCGAGCTTGAGGACATTACCTTCTTTCTGCCCGACCTGATACAGCGCCTGCAATTGATGTTCCAGCTTGAAGTCGAACGCAAGCAGTTGTGGCTCAGGTTTCATTTAAACCCTGAAACCGAGCGCCATTATGTAGGCAGCCTTCATCATATTGAACAGGTGCTGGTCAACCTGATCGCCAATGCGGTCAAGTTTACGCAACACGGCGGCATTGATGTGACGGTGAGTGACCCGCATCACCTGACTTTCCGTATTGAAGATACGGGCATAGGCATCAAGACAGAGGCGCTGCCTATGATCTTTGACAGCTTTACCCAGGCAGATAGCAGTATCACCAGACGCTATGGCGGTACGGGTTTAGGCACCTCCATCGCCAAGCAATTGGTCGATGTCATGGGAGGCAACATCCATGTCACTAGCCAACCCGATATCGGTACGACGTTTGTGATCACCCTGCCGTTGGTGCATGCGGCGGCGCCAGCACAACCTGCTGCAGATGAAATCAACCTCGACAGCCAGTCCAATGTGGTGCCATTAAGCAGTCATACTAAATTCCGCAAAAAAATCCGCGTGCTGATTGCCGATGACAATGTGGTTAACCGCTTGATTTTGAATGAAACCCTGCAAAGGATGCATTGCATTGTGAAAGCCGTTGATAACGGTGACGCTGCACTGGACATGCTGGAACATGACCAGTTTGACTTGATGATACTTGACTACAACATGCCGGAAATGAACGGCCTGGAAGTATTCAACATTTATCACGCGTTGCCGGATAGCAAACCCCTGCGGACCGTTATCCTGACTGCAGACGCAACCAAAACCACGCAGGACCGCTGCTTACGTGCCGGTGTTTACCAAGTATTGACCAAACCTGTGGTCTCCAGGCAAATCCAGACGCTGATTGAAGCCGTTTCGAGCACGATAGAAACTGAGCTCAGGGCACAGGAAACCCCAGCAAAACGTAAAAAACTCAAAGGAGCCACTCAGGAGAGTACTCCAGCGCCCAAACTTTCAGAGCCGACATTTGTGGACGCGCGGGCACCCGACTCGCCGATGCGGGGCAAGAAGCCTGCAAGTAATACAAAAATCAGCAACATCGTCCCGACTACAGAGCCTTTACTGGACGACGAACGTATGACTCACCTGCTCAAACTGGGGGGTGGCGAGGCCTTTCTGTACAAGCTGATTACAGAATTTATAGAAACAACCGACGACTTGTTGCGTGCATTGGGCACACAATGCCTGGACCTGAACTTTGAACAGGTACACAAACTGGCCCATATCCTGGCGGGAGAATCCGCCAATATGGGTCTGATTCCGCTGAGCAAATACAGCAGACGCCTGCTCGAGTTGAGCATGGAGGATGCCCAGACTATTTCTGGCCTGTATCAGGCCGTTGCCGATTGCTATGAAGAGACTCGCGTGCAACTGCACCAATACCGCAGCAAGCTCTCTCCCAAGCGCTCTAACAAATAATTAGCTGGGCACCTCACCTTGCCGGCCATTATTGATTCACAATAAGCGGCTGCGCATCCATCACTATTCTTGAAGCGGGAGCAATCTCACCGGCCTTGAGGTTGCTTTCACTTGCAGGGAACAATCTCGATTGGGCACGGTAGAACCTGTCCATGATTTTCAAGTCGCGCTCGGTCAACCGCAAGGCATTTTCAACCCATACATCCACAATGTCCTTAAGCTCATCATAAGTCAGTGGATGCACTCTGGCTTTGGCTTTTTGTGCAGATAAAAAGCCCTCTGCGTGTTTGTTATTTTTTTGAATGAAGTCACGCACTGCCTGTTCGCCTTCCCCCTCCTCTAC
>CAKZJM010000292.1 GCA_936943315.1 uncultured Methylophilus sp.
GGTGCCTGCGCCCACATAGCCTTCTTTTTCCAGTTGAATATGGGTGTATTCAAGCTGGTGCTGGCACCATTCCACATCATCTTCATGGCAGACAATGGCAAACTCATCGCCACCCAGACGGTACAGTTTGCCATGTGTATCCAGTTTTTTACGCAAGATCTGGCTAAAGCTTTTAAGTAGGTGGTCTCCGGCTTCATGGCCAAAATGGTCGTTCACCTGTTTGAGGTTATCCATGTCGAGAAACATCAGGCAACCATGTTCAGGAAACTGCAGCATCTGGTTTTCAAGCGCATGCCGGTTAGGGGCGCCGGTCAGCCGGTCTGTCATCGCCAGCGAGCGGGTGCTCTGCAATTCACCCAGCATATGTTCTTTTTCTTTATGCAGGCGGTTGATTTGATAGGCCACCACCAGCGAGAGCATGATGGCTTCCACACCCACGGCGATCAGCCCCAGCTGTTCTATGGTCCAGGCGTTTGAGGCGAGCCGCGTCGCCGTGATAGAAAGCCCCCCCAAGATGCCAAAGACCGTGACGGCGACCAGGTAAAGTTGGGCCACGCGGTGTTTTTGCCAGCTGAGGCGGATGCCACAAATCAAGCCGAATATCAGGAAAATAGCCACCCCAAAGCGGTCCATTTCCAGCATCCAGTTGGGCAGGATCATGGCGGTGACCAGCAGCCCCAGCATCGCCACACGCGCGAGGGTGGAAAGATGGTGCAGCTTGGGATAATGAAACTGGTTAATCCCAAGCAAATGACAGACAAAACTGATATAGGCAAGGTTGGAAAACAGGATGGGCAAGCTGGTGAGGTAAAACCAGTGCCATTCAAAAAACTGCTTGAATACCCCCAGCGCGGCACTTTGGAAAATGAGGTTGCCCAGGATAAACAGGGCATACATGCGCTCCGTAGCATGCCCAGGAGCCACCCCAATGGCAAAGTAATAAGTAAAAATGCCCAGCAAGACGCCTAGCAGCAAAATGCTGATGCCCGTCGTGTAATTAGTCTGTTGCTGATAGGTGTTGAGCTCAGACACAAACAGTTCGGGTTGAGCAAGGTAATAGGGCGATTGTAACCAGGTCACCAGGCGGTAATTCCCCGGCATCAGGTGAATGATATGACCATGCCTGAGCAGGAAAGAATCTTTTTCCTGACTGCTTAAGCCGCCTTTGATAATGGTGGTGTGCTGCTGGCTATCGGTAATTTCGTGCTGAAAGTGCGCAATGGTCGATGTGTTTTTAAAATCAATCACATACTGGCCAGCGTGGGTGATGGTGAGCACGCTTTGGCAGACAAACTTGCCGCCTTGCAAGGGAATGCTGGCGACGACGGCCCCCTTGCTGTTCATGCAAGTGGTGCCTAACAGGGTGGGGGAGGCTGACGCTTGCGGCATCAGGGAAACCGATAACGCAACCAGCATCCAGAAGAGAAAACGTCGCAAGCCTTTTGTCCATCAAAATGTCAAACCACGATGGAGTGTACATGAAAAGTTATTGCATGACGGCGGGACAAACGCATTAAAAAAGGCAAAGAATTACTAACTAACGTGTAGTCAGCCAGTGGTAAAAAGTCTGTGAGTCAACCCGCTAAGATTCAGTCTGGATCAGCGTGAAAGCTTGTGCCTGTGGCTCCAGCCTTTGTGCTTGAGGCCCCTTAAGGTGAAGCTGGCCACTGGCTGGCAATCTGCGCGCAGAGGAGATCCAGGTCTTGCCCCAGTGCACGCACCAATGCCGGATAGCCATTTTCTGCCAGGGGGGTACTGAATTTGAAGGTCTGGGCGGGGGTGGCGGCCTGCCCGGCGCGGCCCAGTTGCCATTGCCCGCTGATGACGGCGTAACCATGCATCTGCCCATGAAACTGGTCTATGGTGATATTGAGCGTGCGGGCCGTCGTGGGTAAGCCAGGCTGGGGGTCGACGACGGCCGTGTTTTTGAGGTGGCTGGCCAGCCGGGTGCGCAAGCCGCGGCGTAACTCTTGCGAAAGGTTATCTACCCAGAGGTGGTCGCGTGCAGGGTGCAGGGTAATGTCATCCAGTTGCACCACAATGCGGTCAGTGTCCAGGTAATCGGCCAACTGGATGCGGTTTAATACCAGCGTTTGGCTGGCCTGGTTTGCAGGCGCTGGTGTTGCTGCTGATGCAGTTGTGCTGACCTCAGGCAGGCTGTAACGCTCGGCATGCACCGGCGGGTTGGATTTAAAACAGCCACTGAGGCCAATTGTCAGGCTCAGCATCAGGGCCAGCCGCAGACGCCCTTGAACAGGCGTGCTTGAAGACGGGCTAGTTAAGATCTCGCTAGCAAAGGTCTCGCTGGTCAACATTCCGGTGGTTAAGGTCCCGGTGGGTGCAATCTTCATGGTCATCTTTCCTTACGGTTTGGCCGGGGCCATGGGCACCGGGTCGTTGCCGGGTTTACGGTCAAACAGGATGGCATTTGGCTGCTCGTTTAGCGTGCGCGCCAGTGGCTGGATGTCGCGCAGGGCTTTATCCAGACGTTGCAACGTGTTTGTGAGCTCCTGATAGGCGGGTGATTCCGGCGCGAGGCCTTTTAAGGTGCCGCGCAGGTCTTGCATGGTGCCGCGCAGCTCCTGCATGGTCTGGTTAATGTTAGACGGCATCTGTTGCACATCCGGCTGGCTGAGCAACTGGTTGACCTGCTGGCTCAGGGTGCGGATTTCCTGCATGGTTTTTTCTGATTGCTGCAGGTTTTTATCCAGGCCAGAAAGCACAGGCTCCACATTCAGACGGTTCAGTTTGTCCAGCAGGTCAGACAGTTTCTGCTCAATTTGCGCCAGGTTAGTCGAGCTGGTAGGCATCACCGGCAGGCCTTCAAACATGGCACTGCGGTAGGTTTTATGGGCTTTTGGCTCCATATTGAGGTCGACAAACACAGAGCCGGTAATCAGGTTGCCAGATTTAAGCGTGGCATGCAGCCCATGCTGCAACATATGCGATACCCTGCTTTTCCATTCTGCCAGGTCTGCGTTGCCAGTGTCTGCGAGGCGGCCAGGCTCAAGGTGGATCAAGACTGGGATGGCATAACCGAAGTCTTTCTTACGTTCTGGAGAGTTAAATTTCCAGGGCACATTGACCACCGTTCCTATGCGCAAGCCCCTGAATTCAACCGGCGCCCCTTTGGATAAGCCGCGCACAGTGTCGTCGACCAGCAGGACATATTCCAGGAATTGATCGTATGTTTGCTGACGGGCGGCTTCTTCGTTGGCATACAGTTCAAAGGTGGTCTCCGACTTGACGGGCTTGCCCATGGGCCTGTCATCGGCCTGGCCAAAGCTGACGCCCCCGGCAATCATTGATTCGACCGTGGGGATATTGGCCTTGAACCCTTCTGAATCCAGCTTGACGTCTATGCCGACGGTGGTCCAGAAGCGGGAGTTTTCGGTGACCAGCACATCATAAGGATGTTCGATAAACAGTTCATGCTGCATCTGCCGCTGTTTGGGGTCAAACACGGCACTCACTACGCGGCCCACACGCAAGCCCTGGTAAGTCACCGGGTCACCCACACGCAAGGAATTACCGACTTTACCAACGAGGTTCACATGCACGCCCTGAGCACCATTGAGGGAAATTGGCGGTTGATCAAGCACGGTAAACTGGTCGGTTTCTTCCTGGCTTTTACCCGGTTGCAATTGGATATAAGCCCCTGAAATGACCGTGTTCAGTCCGCTGATACCTTCTAGTCCGATGCGAGGCTTGACTACCCATAACTGGGTATCCTTCACCAACATGGGTTGCGCCTTGGGCGTGATGCGTGCCAGGACTTCAATATGGGTGAGGTCTTCTGACAAGGTGACTTGTTCTACCAGGCCAATATCCACGCTGTGTACCTTGATTTTGGTCTTGCCGGCTTCTATGCCCTCGGCGTTGGTCATGGAGAGCGTGATTTGCTTGCCCGCTTTGGTGTAGTTGTCATACATCAGCCATAAGCCGATCAGCAAGGCGACGATAGGCACAATCCAGATAGGCGAGATTCTGGCCTGCTTGCTGACATTCGCCAGCGAATGCGAATGTTCTGTGGACTGTTCTGGGTTATGTTCTGTCATGTGTGTTTCCTTGGGTATCCCACAGCAGGCGGGGATCAAATGTCATGGCGGCCAGCATGGTGATGATGACTACCGCACAAAAAGCAAGCGCTGCCGGGCCTGGAAAAACCGACATCAAGTTGCCAGACTGTATCAAGGCTACCATGATGGCGACGACGAAAACATCGACCATAGACCAGCGGCCGATGAGTTCAGTCAGGCGGTAAAGCCGGGTTTTTTGCTGGGCATTGAGCGGGCCGGGATGCTGTGACAGCCAGGATAACAGCACCAGAATCAGCACTTTAATTATAGGCACCAACACGCTGGCGACAAAAATCACCACGGCAATGGGTTCTGAGCCATGTTGCCATAACTCGATCATGCCGCCAATAATGGTGGAGGCGTGGGTTTGGCCGAGTGAGGTAGTGATCATCATCGGGTAAGCGTTGGCGGGGATGTACAGAATCACGGCAGTGAGCAGTAGCGCCCAGGTAAATTCAACGCTATTGGGTTTGCGCATATGCAAATGGCTGCCGCAACGGCTGCATATGTGTCCGTTCGGCGGGGTTGTGGCGGGGAGGGCATTGACCAGGCCGCAGGTGGTACAACCGATGGCATGCTGGGCAGCGGCACTTATGCCGCAACGGATACGGAGATCTGGCGGCGGCTCACCCGCCAGCCGGTACCATAGCCAGTCGATATCCACCGAACGTGTGGTCATCAATAACAGCAGGGCAAACACGCAGTAGGCCCAAAAAGAGACACCGAGCTGCACCTCACCAATCTCAGTCAGTTTCACCAGGCTCACCAGCGCGGCAATCATGAACACATCGGCCATCATCCACGGATGCAGGCGCGAAAACAGGCGGGCAATTACGTCACTGTAGGCACGCGGTACGCGGCGTAATACGTTGGCTTGCATGAGGATCACGCCGGTCAGGTACAAGGCGGGCAACACAATGGCGGTACAACTGACAATAAAAGCCACAATCGGTTGATGCACGTCGACCAGGGTCATGGCTGTTTGGGGCAGCTCTATCTGCGTATCCAGGCCATTGGTGTCCATGCTGATAAACGGGAAGGCGATGGCAATGAGCAAGCTGAGCAAGGCGCTGATCGCCAGCGCAAGGCTCCGTTGTACTGGATGTAAATGCCGCCTGGCGAGCACATGACCGCAACGCGGGCAACACGCATGTTCGCCAGGGCGCAGTACGGGGATGGCACTGACCAGGTCGCAGGCGCTACAGGCCCGCAAACGCCGCCATTTTGTTTTGTTCTCGGTCGTCATTCGGATAGGGGGTCGGTGGTGAAGTTACCTGCCTTTTCACAGGCATGGTAAACGGGTTGGATTTGAATAAGCAAGAAAAATTCCTTCAGTTTTTGCCCGCTGGAAAGTGCGCCAATAACGGCCTACAACCCTGTAAAGCAAATCTGACAAAGTTATCAGTTAATCCAGCCTATTGATCTTGCAGCGTTCAAGGCAAAATTTGCGCTCTACCACATGATTTTAACTACGACGTTAGGAGAGTAGCATGAGAACAGAATCAACCATGAAATCGAATAAACAGGCCAGCACAAGCAAAGCGTCAACTGCGATGAAGCATGACGCGATTGTCTTGCTCAAGCAGGACCATGCGGAAGTCAAAAAGATGTTCAAGCAATTTGATAAGCTGGCTGAAAAAGAAGATATTGAAGGCAAAACACAGATTGCAAACAAGATCTGTGCCGAGCTCATTGCGCACACCATTGCTGAAGAAGAAATTTTTTATCCGGCTGCGCGGCAAGCGACTCAGGACGACGACATGCTAAATGAAGCCAATGTTGAGCATGAGAGTGCCAAATCGCTGATCGCCCAAATCCAGAGCATGGACCCTGCTGATCCAATGTACGATGCCAAAGTCACGGTGCTGGGTGAGTATATCAATCACCACGTGGAGGAAGAGGAAACCGAAATGTTCCCGATGGTGAAAAAGTCTAAAGAGTTGGACTTGAAAGAAATGGGCGCCCAGATTGCTGCCCGTAAAGAAGAGCTGCTGTCCGAGCTCTGTGATATGGAGGGGGAAATTGACCCACAACAATTAAAGGCCAAGCTGGGCATGGACGCAAAACACTAAGTCTTGCCCGTGATTAAAAAAGGAGCGTTAAGCTCCTTTTTTAATGGGTGAGTCTTGTCCTTGCAGTATTGGCTTAGGTCAGGCCGCCACCAGGCTGTTTTTAATCGGCAACTGGCGGATGCGTTTGCCGGTGGCCGCAAAAATGGCATTGGTCAGCGCAGGTGCAATCGCCGCAGTACCAGGCTCGCCAATGCCACCGGGCGCTTCGGTGCTTTGTACCAGATGCACTTCAATCACCGGCGCTTCACGCATGCGCATGACACGGTAGCTATCAAAATTGCTTTGCTCCACCTTGCCATTGTTGACCGTGATTTCGCCCCACAACGCGCCGGAAATGCCGAAGTTGATACCGCCTTCCATCTGCGCCCGCACGTGGTCAGGGTTCACCACCATGCCGCAATCCACCACGCAGACCACACGTTTGACTTTTACTTCGTCTTCTTTGACCTCCAGCTCGGCCACCTGGGCCACATAGGTGCCAAAGGCATATTGAACCGAGAGGCCGCGGCCAGAGCCTTTAGGCAGTGGCTGGCCCCAACCTGCCTGTTTGGCCGCGACTTCGAGCACATGGCGTGCCCGTGGAGAATCACCCATGCTGGCCAGGCGGTATTGCAAGGGGTCTTTGCCCACCTTGTGCGCCAGCTCATCGATAAAGCTTTCCACCATAAACGTATTGTGCGTGGCCCCCACGCCGCGCCACCAGCCGGTCACCATGCCGGGCGGCTCTTGCCGGATATATTCGACAAAAATATTGGCAGGGGCATACAAAGGCTCTTTGGCCACTTCTACCGCATCCGAGTCCAGCCCGTTTTTAAAGAACTGCGGAATCCAGCGGGCCATGATGGAGGAACCGGTGACCTGGTGTTGCCAGGCAGTGATCTTGCCATCCTTATCCAGCCCGGCTGAAAGGCGGTCGTAGTAATAAGGCCGGTAAATGCCGTGCTGCATGTCTTCTTCACGTGTCCACACCAGCTTGACCGGATAATCTACCGTCTTGGCAATCGCCACGGCCTGGTTAATAAAGTCCACATCGAGCCGACGGCCGAACCCGCCGCCGATATGATGGTTATGAATAAACACTTTTTCTGGCGGCAGCTTGGTGATGCCGACAGCACCGGCCTGTGCCAAAGCAGGTACCTGGGTGCCGACCCAAACATCGCAACGGTCCTTTTGCACATGCACGGTCGCATTCATGGGCTCAATGGCCGCATGTGAGAGAAAAGGCAGCTGATACACGGCCTCAAACTTCTCATCTGCCTTGGCAAATGCTTCTTTAAAGCTGCCGTCAGAGCGGGCGACAGCACCCGGGGCTGCGCGGCCTTTATCGCTGGAAGCCTGGTCCAGCTGGCTCACGATATCCTTCATTGTCAGGGTTTCATTGCGCCCACCATCCCATTTAATATCGAGCGCCGCCAAGCCTTGTTTGGCTGCCCACATATGATCAGCGATGACCGCCACTGCATCATCCAGCTTAACGATCTTGCGCACACCTTTAATATCGCGCGCTTTAGAATCATCGACAGAGACCAATTTGCCACCCAACACCGGACTCATGGCCACGGTGGCGATTTTCATATTGGGCTGGCGCACATCAATGCCATAGATGGCCTGGCCGTTGACCTTTTGTGGCGAGTCTACGCGTTTGATGGGCTTGCCGATCAGCGTGAAGTCTTTCGCTTCTTTAAGGGTGACTTCTTGCGGCACTGGTAAAGTCGCGGCTTTTTCGGCCAGCTCACCATACCCGATTTTCTTGTCTGAACCGGTATGCAAAACATAGCCGTTCTCCACGCGGCAGTCTTTGGCGTCTACATTCCAGGCCTGGCTGGCGGCGCTCACCAACAAGGTGCGCGCAACCGCGCCTGCCTTGCGCATGGGCTCCCAGGCACCTCGGATAGAGGTGGAACCCCCAGTAACCTGACCACCCAGCAGCGGGTCAGCATATTTCTTTTCATCAGCCGGGGCTTGCTCCAGCTTAACCTGTGCCGGGTCCACGCCCAGTTCTTCAGCAATCAACATGGTGATGGAGGTAAACGTGCCTTGCCCCATTTCTACCTTGGACATGATCAGGGTGACCAAGCCGTCTTTATCAATGCGGATAAAGGCGTTAGGGCTAAATGCGTTCTTGGCTGAATCTTCTGCCGTTTTTGCAGGGGAGGCGTCGCCTTTGCCATCAAACAGTTGAGGCAAGGCCACGCCAATCAGCAGGCCACCGCCGGCTGCGACGCCCGCAATAATAAAGTTACGCCGGCGCATACCTTGTTCAGAAAGCGTCTCGACCTGTTTAGGGGTGTTGGTTGGAGTGCTCATGCTGGTGTCCTTTCGTGGTTTCAGGCTTTGGCAGCGTTTTTGATGGCAGCCTTGATCCGTGGATAAGTACCACAGCGGCAAATGTTGCCTGACATCGCATTGTCGATCTCTTCATCAGTCGGGTTAGGCGTTTGCGCCAGTAGCGCCGATGCGCTCATGATTTGACCAGACTGGCAGTAGCCACATTGCACCACATCGAGTGCCAGCCAGGCCTGTTGGACACGTTTACCCACATCGGTGTCGCCTATGGATTCTATGGTGGTGATTTTTTTGCCAGTGGCCAGGGATACCGGGGTGATACAGGAACGCGTGGCCTGGCCATCTAGGTGGATAGTACAGGCGCCACACAAGGCCTTGCCGCAGCCAAACTTGGTGCCTGTCAGCCCGATGACATCCCGCAATGCCCATAATATCGGCGTATCTTCGGTGACATCCAGTGCGTGATCTTTTCCATTCACATTCAGCGTGATCATTCTCAGCTCCCTTTCATGTATTTTGAGGTTTTTTTAATATAGGCTAACCAGGCGGCAAATTAACTATTGAATCCTGCTGCCTTCATCAATAATTTCATGAGCAGGCTTATGGCCGCCAGTGCGGCAACACTGCCTAGCCAGATCAGAATCATCCATCCCACCCGTTTAGCCAGGCTACTTTTGGGCGTGTCAGGTTGGCTGTCGCGCATCAATGATAGGCCTCGCCAGGATTGATCTTGCCGCGGAACACGTAATAGCCCCAGGCGGTGTAAATCAAAATGATGGGGATGATAATGACGGCACCCACCAACGCAAATGCCTGGCTTTGTGGCGGCGCAGCGGCGGCCTGGATGCTCATCTCAGGCGGAATGATATTGGGCCAGATGCTGATGCCCAGGCCCGCATAGCCCAGCAGCACCAGGCACAGCGTATAGATAAACGGACTGGTTTCAGCCTTGGCTTTAAGGGCCGCCTGTAGCTTGTAAAACACCCATGCCACCAACAAAGGCACGGGGGAAAGCCAGAACAGATTGGGCAGGGTAAACCAGCGCTCGGCAATCCGGCTATCCATCAGCGGCGTCCAAAGGCTGATCATGACAATAATGGCAAACAACACTATCGAAATGTGTTTTGAGAGCTTGTAACAGGTCGCTTGTAATTCACCGCCCGTTTTAAAGATCAGCCAGGTGCAACCTAGCAGCGCATAGGTCACCAGCAGACCAACGCCGGTAAACAGCGAGAACGGCGAAATCCAGTCTAACGGCCCGCCAGCATAGGCCTGATTCACTACTTTAATGCCTTGCAAGTAGGCGCCCAGCGTCATGCCCTGAAAAAAAGTCGCGGCGATTGAGCCGCCCAAAAAAGCTTTATCCCAAAAGTGCCGCTCAGTATCATTAGCGCGGAACCTGAACTCAAAAGCCACGCCGCGGAAAATCAGCGCCATGAGCATAAACAGCAAAGGTAATGAAAGCGCACTTAAAATCACCGAGTAGGCTAACGGAAAGGCCGCCAATAATCCCGCCCCCCCAAGCACCAGCCAGGTTTCGTTGCCGTCCCAAATCGGGGCCACGGTGTTCATCATCAAATCGCGGTCTTCTTTCTCCTGAAAAAACGGGTAGAGAATACCGATGCCAAGGTCAAACCCATCCATGATGATATACATCATGATGCCAAACAGAATAATGATGGCCCACACCAGTGATAAATCCATTTATTGTTCCTTTCCTGCTGAGGGCGCTTTGGCATCGGGATGAAACTCTGGCGCCAGCGCAAACTTATCCACCTCGGTCGGGTTGATTGAAATCGCATCCCCCTGCAAGGCTTCATCCGTTTTAGGGCCGATATTAATTAGCCTCAGCACATACAGCGTGCCCATGCCGAACACCGCCAGGTAAATGACCACAAACAGCGCCAATGTGACAGCGACTTCACTGGTAGTGTGCGGTGTGACGGCATCAGCGGTACGCAAAATACCATACACCACCCACGGTTGACGGCCAATTTCGGTGGTCAGCCAGCCTGCCAGGATAGCCATCACGCCTGCGGGCCCCATGGCAACCGCAAACCTAAGGAAAGGTTTATGCTGGTATAACTGGTTTTTATAGCGTAGCCACAGCGAGCTCACAGCCAGCAATATCATCAGCATGCCCAGGCCAACCATGATGCGGAAGGTCCAGAATACAATGGTCGAATTAGGCCTTTCATCGGCAGGGAATTCTTTAAGCGCCGGAATCTGCTCTGTCAGCGAGTGCCGCAAGATCAGGCTACCCAGCACCGGGATCTCCAGCGCAAAATGGTTTTTCTCTTGAGCCATATCCGGCCACGCCATCAGAATAAGAGGTGTAGGCTCATTCGACTTGTTTTCCCAATGGCCCTCGATGGCTGCAATTTTGGCAGGTTGGTATTTCAGGGTATTGAGCCCGTGCATATCGCCTATCAACACTTGCAGCGGCGCAATTAACAAAATCAACCATAAACCCATAGACATCATTTTGCGTACAGGTGCATTGTTTTTGCCGCGCAACAGTTGCCAGGCCGCTGCCGCAGACACAAACAGCGCAGTCGCCAGATAAGCCGCAGTCACCATATGCACCAAACGGTAGGGGAAAGAAGGGTTAAATATGATTTTTAACCAATCGACCGGGATCACTTTGCCATTGACCAGCTCAAAGCCTTGCGGCGTTTGCATCCAGCTATTGGAAGCCAGTATCCAGGTGGCCGAAACCAGGGTGCCAATAGCCACCATGGCCGTGGCCGTAAAATGCAATTTTGGGCCGACTTTGTTCCAGCCAAATAACATTACACCCAGAAACCCGGCTTCCAGGAAGAAAGCCGTCAGCACCTCATACGCCAGCAATGGGCCTGTGACACTCCCCGCGACATTTGAAAATCCTGACCAGTTAGTGCCGAATTGATAAGCCATGACCAGGCCGGAAACCACCCCCATGCCAAAGCACAACGAAAACAGCTTGACCCAGAAATGGTATAAGTCGAGGTAGACCGTCTGCCGGGTTTTTAACCAGCTAGCTTCCAACACGGCCAAGTAGCTTGCCAAGCCTATGGTAATCGCCGGAAAAACGATGTGAAACGAGATGGTGAACCCAAACTGGATTCTCGCTAACGTCAATGCCAAATCAGACATACTTGCCCTTTACATCACTTGCGACAGATTGCGTGCATCAGCTGATTAGAGGAAAGCTGACCGCAAATACTATCAGCATTGACCACCATTCAGCGTATTAAGTTTGCCTGACAAAGCTGGATTTACAGAAATTGTGTGGTGATCACTGCCGGGGAGGGTTAGCCAATTTCTGGGATATGAATTTTTTAGTTAACCCTATGAGGATTAAAAATCATATTTATAGTGCATGTAAATTTAATTTAATTTTCTCCCTTTAGCTAAACAGTTTCTGAAATGTCTGGATAAGTTGTTTTGAGAGGAGAGGTGCGTCGTTGAGCACCTTACTAACGAACAATAATCTGGAAGGTATGGCTA
>CAKZJM010000293.1 GCA_936943315.1 uncultured Methylophilus sp.
TATTTGTATTATTTATCTAATCAAAACCTAGTAAACACGGGGCTTGCCGCGCACCAAATACTGGAAGATAACGGACAATAATAGTCAAAAAACGGATTAAAATTAAGTACAAAATTAGCACATTTAGCACACTTTTAGCACACGATTCATGACAAGTTTTACGGTAATTTGATCTGAAACATTGATTTTTAAGCTACGCCCAAGAGCATGGAACTATGCACTGGACATTCAAAATTGAGTTTTTTTATTAATGAATCGTATTACATCAGATGGGCAACCATGGTCCCGAATATTATCGTCGCTATCCCAAAGAGTTTGAAAAATTTAAACCCGCTTGCCAAACAGGTGAATTACGAGATTGCACCCAGCAGGAAATTGATAATGCCTACGATAACGCTATTTTATACACTGATTACTTTTTATCAGAGCTCATAAGTTTTCTTAAAAAGCATGACGATGGATTCGAGACTGCAATGCTGTACGTGGCGGACCACGGTGAGTCACTTGGTGAGCATGGGTTTTACTTACATGCAGCGCCATACATGCTGGCCCCCAAAGAACAAAAGCATGTTCCAGCAATTTTATGGACAGGCAACAACTTTGATTACAATATTGACGATATCAAGCCATTTAAAAACCAAGCGCTTTCACATGATGACTTGTTCTGTTCAATCATGATTGCATATGAATTAGAGTCAGGTATGTGTGGTGGCAAGAATAAAATGCTAACCAAGAATAAAAACCTAAAGAACTACGCTATCTCGTCTGTGATGTCACCCACGTAGATGGCATTTGGGGCTAAACAGTCACCACAATCTTCCCAATATGCTGATTGGATTCCATATAGCGATGTGCTTCGACAATCTGTCCTAGAGGAAAAGTTTTGGCCACCAGTGGCTTTAGTTTGCCTTCAGTCAACCCTTGCAAAATGAAGTCTTTGGCGCGTGCCATACGTTCAGGATGAGTGCTAATTTCGAACAAGGTATACCCGCGTATGGTTAATTGCTTAGCGAGCACGGGGAAAAGCGGTAATGGCGTTGGATCTTTACTTAGCGCGCCATATTGAAAAATAATGCCACTTTGCGCGGTGGCTTCTGCCAGCTTGGCGATGGTAGGCCCACCCACTGGATCGAATACCACTCTTGCTCCCTTGCCTGCGGTAATTCGACTGACTTCTGCCACTAAATCCTGCTCCTCAATGGCAATCACGTGCTTGGCACCGACGTCCAGCAACGACTGACGCTTGGCTCCGAAACGTGTAAGTGCAATCGGAACGGCACCCAGAAGATTGGCAATCTCGATAGCTGCTACACCCACGCTGCTTGATGCCGCCGGAATCAGCACAAACTCACCGACTTTGGTATAGGCAAACTCCACCAATGCGCCGTAGGCAGTCATATATTGCATCCAGATGGCGGAAGCTTCCGACCAAGAAAGTGATGGTGGATGCTTTACCACGGCAAATGCAGGCACATTCGCCAACTCACCATACACACCATACTGATTCTGCGAGAACGCTGGGATTGTGCTGACCGCATCACCTATCTTGAACTCAGTCACGTCCTCGCCCACCGCGTTGACTATGCCTGCCGCTTCATAGCCCAGCCTCGCTGGCAGTTGCGGTGCTTCCAGATACTGACCATTGCGGAACATGACTTCTGCGCGATTAAGGCCAATGGCATGCACTTTGATTTGCACTTCACCCTTGCCTGGTGTGGCGACTAACTCATCTGCTATCTGTAATACTTCTGGCCCACCGGTTTGGTGGAATCTGACGACACGTGACATTTTTATCTCCTGAAAATGTAAAAATAGTGTGAAAATTAAGCCCAGCCGCTCAACACGATTTTGCCTATTGTGCCTCCTGCTTCGAGCTGAGCGTGCGCCTTACGCAGATTGGTAGCATTGATGGGTGATATGGTTTCATTGAGCGTGGTCTTTAGCACGCCCTCATCCACCAGTTTGGCAATGCGATCCAGGATATGGTGCTGTTCTTCCATGTCGGTGGTCTGAAACATAGAGCGTGTAAACATCAGCTCCCATGTGAACGTTGCACTTTTATTCTTAAGCAAATTAAGGTCTACGGGCTGTGCGGTTTCCACAATCGAGCAAATTTTGCCTTGCGGCTTGATAAGTTCGGCCATGACAGAAAAATAACCATCGGTATCGTTGCAGCAGAAAATATAGTCTGGTTGCGGAATACCTATTTCGCGCATTTGCGGTACTAAGTCTTGCTTATGATTGATAACGTGCTGTGCACCTAATTGCTTCACCCATTGCAAGGTCTCAGGCCGCGACGCAGTGGCTATTACAGTAAGCCCAGCCAGTTGTTTCGCAAGCTGAATTGCTATTGAGCCGACCCCGCCGATAATAAGGATACTTTTACCTAGATTCATCGTCCTATCCAGTGAAATGGATAAGCGTTCAAACAACGCTTCATAGGCTGTAATGGAAGTCAAAGGCAGAGCAGCCGCTTTTTCATAACTTAAACTTTCCGGCTTATGCCCCACAATGCGCTCATCAATAAGCTGGTATTCGGCATTACAGCCCGAACGCGTGATGTCGCCAGCGTAAAACACTTTGTCGCCGGGTTTGAACAGCGTGCAATAAGGCCCGGTTTCAACTACTTCGCCAGCGGCATCCCAGCCCAGTACCTTGGGTGTAGTCTCTATCTTATCCTTGGGTTTGCGCACTTTGGTATCTACCGGGTTGACGGCGATGGCATGTACCCGCACTAGCAAGTCGCGACCGGTGGCGACGAGTCTGGGCAATTCTACATCCATCAGCGATTCAGGATCGCTGATAGGTAAATATCTGGTTAATGCTACGGCTTTCATGGTGGCTCCTATTTTTGTAGAGCAGGCGCCCGCAATTGACAACTGATCAAATAAATCCATGCGGGGAGGGCGTGCGCTATAACTTCATATAAATTCTGGCAAGATAAATTCAGCCAATTCCTGCAACACCTCTTCGGCCTGGCGTTTTCCATATTTCACATTGAATATCAGGTGATCCACGCCGATACGCTGGCTGGCACGCAAATGTACCAGAAGCGCATTTCTCCCCAGTCTATGTCCGAGATGAATCGGTGTAGGCGCTTCGTTGGGATTATCTGTAAGATCAATAAAGTAAGACTGCGTAAACGGTTTATACTGACCCGGCAATTCCGCTTCAACGGTATCGCGCCAGCGCTGGATAATCTGCGCCTGCGCTTCTATGCTACGTGGGTAACTCATCCAGCCATCCGCATTACGCGCGATCCAGCCTAAATCCTGCTGGCTATGCCCGGTAACTAGCAAGGGCACATGCGAAGCTATCGGCTTAGGGATAACATCGGCATGCTGCAGATGACCGAAGCCGCTGCTTACTTGCGGATAGAACCCTGACCAATATATTTTGAGCAACTCGACCTCTTCGCGAAACATGGCACCGCGCAACTCAAAATCGACATTGAAGGCTGGAAACTCCACCATCCTATCGCCTGTAGCAATGCCCATTAGCAAGCGGCCATTTGACAACTGGTCTATGCTGGCGGCGGCCTTAGCGATATGAATTGGGTGGCGTAACGGCAAGATGATGGATGCTGTCAGTAGCGCAATTTCTGTGGTCTGCGCAGCCATATAACCGAGATAAACCCAGGGGTCGAATACCTGACCGACATCGCCAAAATTCGGATCGCGCAAAGGCACATCGCGAAAGCCTAGGCTGGTGAAACCTGCTTTTTCGGCAAACTGCGCCAGCGCCACCTGTTTGTGCATAGTCGGTTGGTCGCGCTCGAAGGCTTCAATCGGGAACATGATGCCCAGTGTGAGTTTGTCGCGCTGGAACACACGCTGCCATCCACGGTTGGCTGTCGGCGTCTTATTTGGATTAGGGGTATACATTATGCTCTATAAGAAAAAACACTGGCACACCACGAAAGCAGGAAATCGATGTGCCAGTATAGACTCAACCTAGCCTAGGGAGGGTCTATTTACTTAGCCAAAAAGGATTTAAGCCTGGCCTTTGACTGCCAGTAAATCTACGGTTTCAATCACTGGCATCTCGGCCAGTAAGTCTGCTGCATTCGCCATCAGCGCCTCAGCAATCTTACCGCTAAGGTGCGCCTGACGGCCATGCTCGTCGCTGAAGGTGTCGAAAATGCCAAAGGTGGCAGGGCCGAACTTGAGTGCGTACCAAGTAGCGGTTTCTGGCTCGTTCTCTACCAATGGCAATGCTGATTTAAGAAATGCTTCCAGTGCTGTTTCCTTACCTGATTTGGCATGCAGACGTACATATAGTGCTAACTTCTTGCTCATGATTGCTCCTATTATAAAATTAAACACAAAGGTGGTGGGTATCTACTATCTTGCTTTACCCACCTTACTAAAAATCTATGCAAACATTGATTAAATACTCGCTTCAAGCACTTCCCTACTCTTATCAAGTGTCACATCCTGATGCTCACCGAGTTTGACCATGCCATGACTTTCAAGCTGCGCTAACAGAGCAGGAATAGCATCCGCGCTGATGTTGTAGGCAGATAAGCGCGTAGGTACGCTGAGGCTCTCGAAAAAATCACGGGTATTCTGGATAGCTGTTTCGATACGAGCATCCTCTGTACCTTCACTGATATGCCAGACGCGCTCGGCGTATTGCAGCAACTTGGCGCGCTTGGTATCACGTCGGAGACTAAGCATAGTCGGTAAAATGATAGCCAGCGTCTGCGCATGATCCAATCCATGCAACGCGGTGATCTCGTGACCTATCATGTGTGTAGCCCAATCACTCGGAACACCTGCTCCAATCAAGCCATTTAAGGCGAGCGTCGCGACCCACATGAAATTGGCCTGGGTATCGTAATCCTGAGGATTTTTCAGGACATTCGGGCCGATCTCAATCAGCGTTTGTAACAAGCCTTCGGCAAAGCGGTCCTGCACGCGCGCTTCCACTGGATAGGTTAGATATTGCTCCATGATGTGCGTATATGCATCCACCACGCCATTGGCCAACTGTCGCGGCGGCAGGGTGTAGCTCTTGCTCGGATCAAGCACGGAAAACTTTGGAAACACATACTCACTTGTAAAATAGAGCTTATCGTGTAAGCCAGATGGGGTCTCGGTGCGTGAAATCACGGAACCATCATTCATCTCAGAGCCTGTTGCAGGCAAGGTAAGCACAGTGCCATAAGGCATTGCTTGTTTCACATTGCTACCGCGCTGGAGCAAAATCTCCCACGGGTCGCCCTCAGCATATACTGCCGCTGCGACAAACTTAGTACCATCAATCACCGAGCCGCCACCGACTGCTAGCAAATAATCCAGATTGTTGGCCTTGATTTGGGCAACTGCTTTCATGAGTGTTTCATAAGTTGGATTAGGCTCGATGCCACTAAACTCCTCGACATAGCGACCGCCTAGCGCGGCTTTAACTTCATCCAGAGTGCCATTTTTTTGGGCGCTAGTGCCACCGTATAGAATCAATACGCGAGCTTCAATAGGCATCAGCTTGTCGATTTCGGCGACCTTACCTTTGCCAAAAGCGATACGTGTGGGATTATAAAAATCAAAATTTAACATCAAAAACTCCTAGAAATTATTATTAGACCAGTCGGCTAGTATTATGCTAAATAAAAAAAACCAGTTCAATTGAGCGACAGTTTTTCTTTCGTGGCATTCATGGCGCACTCCAAAGCTGCACGCGTGTGGCATACCTTGGTCAATAGTGTTGCGCCTATCCACATATAATAGATTTCCGCTGTGACGGCTTTTGCATCGAGTTTGGCAGGGAATTCTCCAGTGCGTATACCTTCTTCCATACAGTGAGTGAGGCATGCAATTATCCTATCGGTACCATTTTTGAGTGTGAGGCGCATGGCTTCGGAAAGGTCAGTCACCTCTGCACTCAATTTAACTACTAGACATTTATCAGTCGTGTCATCGCTAGATTGGCTATCCAGCCAAAATTGAAAAAATTTTAGAAGACGGCTGGAATTACTGCTGCCATCATCTTTTAGAATACGCTCCAACATATGCAAGTAGTCATCAAAATAATCTGTGAGCAGGGCTTCACCAAACTGCTCCTTTGATTTGAAGTAGTGATAAAACGAGCCCTTGGGAACGCCTGCAGTGGATAGTATTTCATTGAGGCCGACTGCAGCAAAGCCCTTACCGAGGATGATGCCTTTGGCCGCATGAAGAATTTGCTGACGTGTATCGCTAAACTTTGTAATTGGAAGTTTATTACTCATGAGTATATTGTTGCATAGATTGGACCGGTCGTCTAGTAAAAACATATTAATAAATATTTAATTCACTTTTGAAGATTCTAAAAAGAATTTATACCCTCAAAAGCGTGAACTCTTAAAAGCTAGAAGGTCTCGATAACCGACCGTTAGCGAGACCCTACTTCAATCTATTTAAAACCAAAGCCTCGTTCGTCTAGACTCGTTCTTAATTCCTGTCTGCCATCCATATACTCCATACTGGTAGCAGACCCTTGCACAGCCTCTTTCCATGTCTTGCCTTTCATACCCAAGCCTTCACGGAAAGTCTTGAATACCTCTTCATAAGCATCAATATGCATGTTCAAATTTTTGGCTTCATATTGGTTGTGATGGACAACAACTTGCTGAGGTAGTCTAGGGCGAATGTTAGTTTGAACTTCGGGGTCAGGCCAACCTACAACTAATCCACAAACAACATAGCTATAGCGTGGCAGATTTAATAGTTCTGCAAGCTCCTTAGCTCTATTACGAGCTGCACCGATATATACAGTTCCAAGTCCAATTGATTCAGCGGCCACTGAGGCATTTTGAGCTGCCAAAGCTGCATCTAAGGATGCCATCAGGAATGAGTCGAGGTATTCATGTACGCTTGGATTAAGACCAGCATCAACAGTGATATCGTGATTTCTTGAAATGTCAGCCACCCAAAGCAGTATGGCAGGGGCTTGTTCAATATATCCATTGCCTAAACCATTGCTTCCTCCGGCTAAAGTCCTCACCCTTGCTTTAAGTTCTGGATCTGTTACTGCAACAACGCTCCATTGCTGAAGATTCGATGATGTGGAAGCAGACTGAGCTGCTGCAACAAGCGTTTCTAACCAGCCCTCTGGTGACGCTTTGTCTAAATAGTTTCTGATTGATCGGTGATTTAATATTCCTTCAATTTGATCATTCCAAATGATATTTTTTGGAACATGTTGATCTCCATATCTTGCTGCGATAAGATCGTCCTTATGTAACTTTGTAGCCATGAATAATCCTTGATTGCTAGAGAAGCTATTTTCTTACCAATATTCCTTTTTGAGTGTGATCAACATCACTCCGGATATTCGGCTAGCTTATTGAATGCCTAAAATATGTGCATTGGTCAGCAACACGAAGTCTTGATTTAAGTGCGATTGAGACCTCTACACACCCATTCTTATTAGTTTGTCGATTCTACTAACTAAAAAATAGTAGAAATTAAGTATTCACATTTAAACATTTAAATGTAACAATGTGTTGTATCTATTTTTAATTGGAGATATAGATGAACACAAATTCACTTTTTGAACCAATATTTCTTGGTGATCTAAAGCTTACTAACCGAATTACACTTCCTCCACTTACACGCTGCCGCAGCTCGCAACCAGGGAACATTCCGAATGATCTGATGGCCTCTTATTACAGTCAGCGCGTATCTGCGGGCTTTATGATTACTGAAGGAACACAAATCGAACCACGGGGACAAGGATATGCGTGGACACCAGGAATACATAGCCAAGCTCAAATAGAGGGATGGAAGAAAGTCACTAAAGCAGTGCATGCTAACAATGGCATCATTTTTTGCCAGTTATGGCACGTAGGCAGAGTCTCCCATAAAAACCTTCAGCCGGATCAAGGAGCGCCAGTTGCTCCTTCAGCGATTCGAGCGACGGCAGTGAAAGTATTCATTGAAACAGCACCTGAACAAGGAATGCTGATAGAGCCTAGTATGCCTAGAGAACTGTCTACAAGTGAGGTGAAAGAGCTAGTAGAGCTGTACCGACAAGCAGCTAAAAATGCAAAGGAAGCGGGCTTTGACGGTGTAGAGTTGCATAGCGCAAACGGGTATTTAATTAACCAATTTATTTCCGAGCATACCAATCATCGTACGGATGAGTATGGTGGTTCATTAGTTAACCGATTGCGCTTTCTCAAAGAAGTTACAGAAGCCGTCATCAGCGTTTTTGGCAAGGAACGAGTCGGGGTTAGGTTCGCGCCTTTATTTGAAACTACTCAAGAAGAACGTGTGTATTTAGGGCTAGTCGAAAGCAACCCGCATGAAACATATATTACAGCCGCAAACATGCTCAATAAACTTGGAATCGCTTATGTATCGATTGCAGAAGCTGATTGGGATAATAGTCCTGATCTACCGGAAAGTTTCAGACAAGATTTACGTGATACCTTTAAAGGCGTAATCATTTATGCTGGAAGATATACTCTTGAGAAAGCGTTGAATGTGCATGCTAAAGGTTATGGAGATCTATATGCATTTGGCCGCCCCTTTATTGCAAACCCGGATCTACCAAATCGACTAAAGTATGGCTTACCATTGAATACTGTAGAAAATTCCACACTTTACGGTGGCGGTGAAACAGGCTACACAGACTACCCAATGTATAATGAAGCTATGGCGTGATTGATGGAGGCCCCATCATTTATTCGAGAGTAGATGGGACCTTCAATGGATCTAAATGAAGCATTAAAAATGTTGGCAAATCCCACCAGACGTTCTATTTTAAATTGGCTTGGGAACCCTAATGAAGCATTCAAAGGATACGAACATCTATTTCCATTTGAAGAGTATGGCGTTTGCGCCAGCCTGATTCAACATAAAACTGGCCTTTCACAACCTGCCACGTCCTTATGTCTAAAAGCGTTGCAAGATGCGGGCTTTTTAAAAGCTACCAAGGTCGGTAAATGGACCTATTACAAGCGTAATCAAGAAGTAGTTGAGAAGGTTTTAGAAGAACTGAAGTTTGTTTTCGGGGAAGTCTGAAGAGAAGACTTCTTCAAAAAAGCTTGCTGTCTTTTGAGCGAATGAATCAGCGTTACTGGCATAAGGCTGTAGACAGGGCCGGAGTGAATGATGAATTAAGAGCAGCAGGTTTATTGCAGCTTGATGAAAAATTTGTATTCCATGGACTCAGGCATACATTCGCAACTTGGCTTATGAGAATTGGTGTTTCAGCAGAGATAGTAGAGAAATTGGGTGGGTGGGCGTCCAACGGCAGTCGCACAGTTTTTACTTATGCGCATATCGCGGACGTTAGCCACTTATTGCCTTATTCAAGAAGAATGGACGATATTCTTGGAGGAGCAAATAAGGAAATTAGCACAGTTTTAGCACAAGACAATTGGTCTAATCTAGCCCAATTAGCACTAACCCCTTGATTTTTTATGGTGCGCCCGAGATGATGGAACTGGGCACTGGTTTTTCAAAATTCAATTGTACTGAGTTGATAAGCCTAGCAAGAAGTTACCTGTCCAATAAAACGGGTAAAGTCCAAACCTTAGTTAATCAAAGAGTATCAGTAGGGTGCTCGAAACACTTATTTGATCTAGATCAATAAAAATTCAACATAGATATTTTCTTGGATTATTTCCCTAAGTATTCACTATTTTTGACCGATAAAAATAATAAGTGAATAGATTAATTAAATTCTAATTGCTAAGGCAAATCTATTGTTGGAGTTGAAACATGCAGGTTAATCAACAAACAATCATCAATGAATCATCCTTGCTGCTAAATGAGTCCGGTGGAGAGTTTCTTCAATTTGTACTTGGAGGTGAGCATTACGCAATTCAAATTCTGATGGTTCAAGAAATCCGTGGCTATGACGCAGTTACGAAAATCCTTAACACCCCAGAGTCATTAAAAGGGGTTGTCAATCTTCGAGGAAGAATCGTTCCCATCCTAGACTTAAGAATTCAGTTTGGCATCAATGACATTACATATGATGATCAAACAGTTGTCATCGTATTAAATTTACATAACTCAGTTGCGGGTATCGTTGTGGATAGCGTCTCGGATGTAATTGAAATTAGCACTTCACAGATCAAACCACTTCCCACCTTAGCCACATCCATACATACGTCATATCTAAGAGGTGTGGCCGCAATAGATCAACAAATGATTATGCTTGTTGATATTGAAAAGTTAATAGCATCTACAACACTGAGTTAGTGAGTCTTCTTTTATTGATGAAAAGCAATCGATAGCGGTATCGAAAGAGGTTAAAAATGAAAATCAACATGCCAGTTACAAGCCAAGAAGTATTATTTGATGAAACACAATTCATGCTAACAAAAACAGACTTAAAGGGAGTCATCACTTATGCTAACAAGGATTTTATTGAAATAAGTGGGTTCTCGGAAAGCGAGCTTATTGGAAGTAGTCACAATATTGTCCGCCATCCAGATATGCCTGTTGAGGCATTCAAAGACATGTGGGGTAGTTTAAAAGCTGGAAAACCATGGACGGGCCTAGTTAAAAATAGAACAAAAAATGGTGACTACTATTGGGTTGTAGCAAATGCCACTCCTATTCTTGAAAACGATCAAGTGACAGGTTATCTATCGGCAAGAAGAAAACCAACACCAGACCAGGTACTTGAAGCTTCAAAAGCCTATGCTTTGTTTAAAGAGGGTAATGCAAAAGGTTTAGCTATTGTTGATGGGAAAATCATTAGGACTGGCTTCTTTAATCAAATCCTTGGTAGTTACAAAAATCTAGGACTAAGCCAGCTTTTATGGGTGTTTCCAATAATGGTTTTTGGCATTACAGCCATACAGGCATGGTTGAGTTCGACGAATAGTACGCAATCTTCAGCTTTACCTGTGTATGCATTCTCTGCGATTGGGACTTTATTTGCTCTAATTATCTCTTTAATAATTAAACAATCTATTAACAACCCATTAAAAAGAGCATTGCATGCGATTAATGAAATATCCCTTGGCAAATATAGTGGTCAGATAGATACCCTTTGCAATTCTGAAACCCAGGAAGTTTTATTAGCGCTCAAAAGAATGCAAACGCTGATGAGCGTCAGCGAGAACGCTCTCAAAGAAACCGCGGTTGAAACCAAAGTTCAATCAGCTCTTTTTGAGAATCAACTTGCTGCAATAAATCGTTCCACTGGCGCAATTGAGTTCTCTATGGATGGCAAAGTTATTTTTGCTAATGACAATTTCTTAAATATTATTGGATACAGCTTAGAGGAAGCAAAGAACAAATTTCATAGAGATTTTGTTGAACCTGAGTTTATTCAAAGTGGTGCATATGAGGCATTTTGGCAGCGTTTGATTAATGGTGAATCTATTTCAGGTCAGTTCTTACGACTTGGAAAAAATGGTAAAAATATCTGGCTTGATGCCACTTACAACCCTATTACGAATGCTAATGGAATCCCTTACAAAGTGGTTAAATACGCAACAGATGTTACGGAGCAGAAGTTAAAAAATGCTGATTACGAAGGACAGATTACAGCAATCGGAAAGTCTCAGGGTGTAATTGAATTAGGATTGGATGGCACTATTATAAAAGTTAACCAAACCTACCTTAATATGTTGGGTTATTCTGAGAGTGAATTATTAGGACAAAACGCTTCCAAAATCCTAGACAGTCAATACGCTCGAAGTGAACCCTACAAAGAATTATGGGCAAAACTTGTGCAAGGAGAGTCGGACATAGGTCAATACAAAAGTATAGCCAAAGATGGGCGAGAGGTATGGATACAAGCATCTTACAACCCGATTCACGACCTTAAAGGACGTCCATTTAAAATCGTCAATTACACAATGGATATTACTGCATCAAAATTGGCGGCAGCTGATAATCAGGGACAAATTGCCGGCATCCATAAAACTCAAGTGGACTTCACCCGCTCTGCTAGACAAATCATAATGTCTAAAACAGAACGGAGTAA
>CAKZJM010000294.1 GCA_936943315.1 uncultured Methylophilus sp.
TGAAACACGTCGTCGAGCAGGTTGGCTAAGGGCGCGCGCAGCGTATCCAGTTCCGGTACGACGATGGCTAGTCTGGCTTGCGGATTGCTGCTTAATTGTTGCTGGGCCCAATGTACGGCGGCGCGCATTTCATCCGTGGGTTCCACAAACGCCATGCGTTGTGTACTTTGGGCAGGGACACCATTGTTGAAGGTTGAGACCTGAACCCCGGCGTCTTGTAGCAGGTGAATGAACGCCTGTACATGCGGGTTAATACGGTCAAACCCCGCCAGTTGAATGCTGGCAGGTAAGGGTAAATGTTGCTGCCTCAATTGCGCCAGTTGCCAGGCCTGGTAGCGCACGCTTTCCAGGTAGCCGCTTTGTTTGCACAAGCCCTGAAAGTGCTGACGCCACTGCATAAACTGGCGAGTTTCTTCGCTGGCGGTCGCCATGTCCAGGCTGATATTCCATTCAATCAGGTAACGGTTCGCTTCCATGGCGGCGCTGGCCAGGCCGTTGGTGTTAAACAGGTCTAGCGCCTCATGCTGGCGCAAACTATGCTGAATGGCTTGTTCCCACAACAAGGCTTCCTGCGTGGTAGAAAGCACGCCTTGGGGTGCCTGCGCAACATCGATCTGCCCGCACAACAGGGCGTGTTCTATGCGCTGGTTGAGCCAGTCCTGCAAGGGGAACACCTGCGGTGCTTGCCACTGCGACAGCCCTTGTTGCTGATACGTCTGTTGCAGCCATAAGCGTATCCCCTGCGCTAGGCGCGCCGAGGCACATAAAATCACGCTGCCTGAGCCTATAGCGGCAGGGTCCATCGTATTTGGCTCAGGGTAATGATCAGGGGCGGTCATGGGGATGGCAGTCAGCAGGATTTATTATCTTTACCGCCACATTTTATAAGATAATGCGGAAAACAAACGATAAAACTTCTGGAGTCGTGCAATGTCGGCCTTTGCCAAATTTTTAAAGTGGTTGTTCTGGATCATTCTGCTCCCTGTCGTCCTACTCGGCCTGTATACCTGGGGTACCCTGACTTGGGTGTATTCTGACGGTGAGCGCGTTGGCTATGTGCAGAAACTGTCGCACAAGGGCTGGCTATGTAAAACCTGGGAGGGGGAGCTGGTGCTGGTGACCGTGCCGGGCACCCAGGCGGAAAAATTTTATTTTACGGTACGCGACCCGGCGGTGATCCCCAAAATCAACGCCTTATCCGGCGAACGCGTACGCCTGCAATATGAAGAGCATAAAGGCGTTCCCTTCAGCTGTTTTGGTGAGACCAGCCACTTTGTAAATGATGTGGAAGAAATCAAGGAAGACTAATTGATTGCGCTGACAATAAAAAATGCTCCATAAGGAGCATTTTTTATGGGTAGAAGCATTAAGCAATTAGACGCAAGTGATCGCGCACAGGTGACTCATCCGCATCTATTTTAAATTGGTTGACCGACTCTACCAGCGTGTGTACCTGTTCCAGCATGCTTTCGGCTGCGGCCGCAGCTTCTTCCACCAGTGCTGCATTCTGTTGTGTGGTTTCATCAATCGACGTCATAGACTCGTAGATTTGCTCCAGGCCGCTGCTTTGCTGGCTAGAGGCCGCAGAAATGGCTTGGATGCTTTGCGAAACCTGCTGCACGGCATGCACAATTTCATGCATGGTCTGGCCTGCTTCACTGACCTGTTTGGCGCTGGCATTGGTTTGGCTGACCGAAGCCGCAATCAATTCCTTGATCTCTTTGGCCGAATCAGCAGAGCGTTTTGCCAGGTTGCGCACTTCCCCGGCCACCACGGCAAAGCCACGGCCTTCTTCGCCCGCGCGTGCCGCTTCCACCGCTGCATTCAGGGCCAGGATATTGGTCTGGAAGGCAATGCTGTCAATCACACCGGTGATCTGTGCAATTTGTGCCGAGGTTTCGTTAATGCCTTGCATGGTGGTGGTCAAGGCATTGAAAGCTTCGCCGCCCTGAACAGCCATCTGGTTGGCCTGGCCGGCTTGCAGGCTGGCCTGCTGCGCATGTTCAGCCGTCTGCCGGATATGGTTGGTCAGTGTTTCCAGGTTGGCTGAAGTCTCCTGCAAGGCATTGGCCTGGGTTTCGGTACGGCGGGAGAGGTCGTTGTTGCCTTTTTCGATTTCAGCCGCCGCCACATGGATCGTTTCTGCGGCCTGTTTGACAGTTTGTATCGGCGACACCATGCGTTGCAGTATCTCTTGTGAGCCTTGCAAGGCTAGTCTGAAATCACCTGCGTGGGCAGTCACATCCACCCGGCTGTATAACTGGCCTTGCTGCGCTTCATCCGCGATCTGGCGCGTATCTTCCACCAGGCGGTTCACCGCTAAAATGCAGGTGTTGAGATTGTTGATCAATACATTGAAGTCACCGTGGTATGCATTCTGAATCGGCGCAGGAATATCGCCTGCCGCAATCCGTTTGACGCAATCTGCCGCCACATGCAAAGGTGAAACTACCGCATCCAGGGTCTGGTTGATGCCATGAATAATCTTGCGGAAGTCACCAGCGTGCGCCTCAATATTCACGCGTGTATTCAGCTGGCCTTGCTGGGCGGCAGAGGCCAGGTGATCTACATCGGTAATCAGTTGGTGGATGGCGCCGATGCAATGCTGGAGACTGGTTTGCACCAGGTTGAAATCGCCCACAAAATGCTCTTCGATATGCGTAGGGATATTGCCTGCGGCCATCTGGTCCAGGTAGCGGGCCGTGGTTTGCAAGGGTGAAACCACCGCGTCCAGCGTCTGGTTAAAGCCAGCCACGATCTGTTTAAACTCGCCTTGGTGACGTGAAACATCGACGCGGATATTGAGTTGACCCTGTTCAGCTGCTTGTGACAAGGTATGCACGTCTTCCATCAGCAACTTGAAGTTCATACGCACCTGTTCAATGCTTTGGTTAATGTAGCTGCGCTGACCGGGGAACGTTTCCAGCGGCTGGTTGAAGTCACCCTGGCCAAAAGCCGTCACCACTTGCAGTGACTTGGTCTGTGCCAGAATATGCTCTTCCACCATCTGGTTGATGCCGGTAGTGAGTTGCTGGTAGGCGCCATGAAAGCCCTGGCTGTCGATACGGTAATCGATCATCCCGGCGCGATGCTGGGCCGACATTGCATTGAGTGACTCTACAATGCGCTGGATGGTGGATTGCATGCGGTGCATTTCGCGCAGCAGTTTGCCGGTTTCGTCGTTGCTTACTGGGACTGTTTGCGTGACGAATTCGCCATCAGCAATGTGTTGTGACATGCTCAATGCATGCTTGAGCGGGGTGGTAATCGAGCGCGTCATTTTCCAGGCAATGCCAATCGCCATGATGACGGCCACTAATAAGGCGCTTTCAATTTGCTTGTTGGCGCTGGCAATGGTTGAAGCAAACTGGCTGGAGGCCTCGGTGACCCCGGCAATATTCATGTCCATCAGCAAGCGTAGCGAATGGTTCAACGGCTTGTCTGCGCCTTTCACTGTGGCGTCAATCTCGGTGACGCTCATGCCCTCGTTTTTCAGCGCCTCACAGCGCTTCATGGCATCGCGGTAGGTGCCCAGGGCCAAAGCAATATTGCCTAAAATTTCTTGCTCCTGCGTATTGAGTTCTCCAGTCGCTTTGTAAGCTGACACGGCTTGCTCAATGTCATCCATGCTGCGTTCAAACTTGCTGGCTTCACGGCCACCCCTCAACACGTAGTTTTTAAAGTGATGAATGGCATCGCCCAAGCCTTTGCTGGCATTCTCAATCTGGGTTCTTTTCACCAGTTGTACGGTTTCAAAATGTTGCCAGGTCTGGTGGATGTGGTTAAAGCCACGCCAGGCAATGACAAAAATAAAGGTGGTGAACAGGATGAGCAGCGCATACCCCAAAAACAAACGGGTGCCTACATTCAAACGAGAGATGGATTTCTTCATGCAATTCCTCAGGATCATACTTGGTTAACCAGCAACATTGCGGTGCCCGCACGCCGCACGTTGTGGCGTACAAATCCATTTACGTAAAATAAAGTGGTAAATGAAGCGTTTTAATAAAAGCTTCACAAAAGATTCATATAGCGACAGAGTGCAGTCAAAAAGCGCACGTGGTGAAGGCGCTTTACGTTGTATGATATGCACGAAACAGTTCGCGGACGCCTCAGGGCGTAAGGGCAAAACGGATATAGGAAGCAATGGCTGAACAAAAGAATTACATTACGCCCGAAGGGTATGCTGCGCTTGAAAAAGAGTTCCAGTACCTGATCAAGGTCGATAGGCCAGAGGTGGTTCGCGTGGTCAGTTGGGCAGCCGGAAATGGCGACCGCAGTGAAAACGGCGATTATATTTATGGTAAAAAACGCCTGCGGCAGATAGATTCACGTATCCGTTTTTTGACCAAGCGCATGGACGCCGCCGAAATTGTCTATAGCCGCACCCAGGCCAACACTGAGAAAGTCTACTTTGGTGCCTGGGTGACCTTGTTTAATCTGGGTGACGACAGTGAAATGACGGTGCGTATTGTAGGCCAGGACGAACTCGACCCGGCGCAAGGCTATATTTCGTGGGTGTCACCGATGGCGAAAGCCTTATTGGGCAAGAATCTGGGCGATACCATCCGCGTGGTGACGCCGGCGGCAGAAACCGAATATGAAATCATTGATATCCGTTACGAGTAAAAATAATAAAAAAACCTGCCTACACGCTTGAACCAATTTGTTTCTGCCCTTATCTTAGCGTTGTATGCGTAAACGTCTCTGCCTATTGCTGATTTGCTGGTTGCCATGCGTTGTCATGGCGGCTAACGTCATGTCATTGCAAATGGCTTTGGCTGAACGCGCTATTGCAAGCACGTCTCAAACACAGGCCATGCCTTGCCACCATATGGCTGACACGGCATGGAAGCTGACAGCCATGCTGGTCATGCAGCCGCAGACGATCCTGCGCCTGCCAATCACCATGCCTGTACCGTGTGCGGTTTTTGCGTGATCAGCACCGGGGTTGCCCATCTGGACGCATTCCCGCGTGTAGCCATCCAGACACAATCTGCTGCGGCACCGTTATTTGCAGCAGATCCTGTGCATAGCCAAACTTATCCTCCCGCCATCAAGCCACCCATATTCAGCTAACACACAGGACAATTCCGTCCATCGTTTTGTTTGTTTGAATATGGAGGCTTTATGCTTAAGCAACACATCGTTGCAACAGGCGCCTTTGTTTTAAGCCAGATGATGTTACCCGTCCATGCGGCGGCACTCATGGGGTTTGAAGACAGCGCCATGCTCATGACCGAAATCGGTCGCTATAACCAGGAATGGATGTTGAACTACTCGCCCACACTCGGGCATGCCATTGGTGTTGAACAGATGCGCATGTCCGGTAAGGGCGAACAGGCCACGACCATTTCCGGCATCAATTACACCGGCCTGATTAAACGCTGGAACCTGCCTTCAGCCCAGGCCAATGTCTGGTTTAACGGCAGTGTGGGGGAGGCGCGCGGGCAATATGATGGCTTTGCCTATACGCCCAGCCTGCAATTTGATGTCGAATCCACCCGGCTGTATTTTCTGGCCAAAGCCCGTGTGATCCGGGCACCTCACATGAACTTCGATACGGCTGCCGTCCAGGCCGGGTTTTCGTTTTATGAAACCGGTTTTAACGAAACGCAGCCATGGTTTGTGATTGAGGCTAAAACCATGCGCAACAATGATCCTGGCTTGCAAGTCACCCCGGCGTTGCGGCTCATCAACAAAAACTATTTTCTTGAATTTGGTGTGACCAACCCCTGGCAGGGCGAAGGCTTTGCGCCGCGCCTGAATGCCATGTTTGTGTTTTAACCCGTTTATTTTTAAAGGATATTGCAATGAAAAAATTATTAGTGACTCTGATGCTCTCTGCCATGACCCCCGCAGCTTTTGCCGTGACCACCATCAAGGCCGAAGTCAACGGCATGGTGTGTGCTTTTTGCGCTAAAGGCATAGAGAAAAAACTCAATTCTTTGCCGCAAAAACAGGCGGCGTTTGTTGACCTCAAAAGCCGGGTCGTGGCCTTGCAGTTAAAAGATGGCCAGGAGGTGTCAAATGACGCGTTTAGCAAGGTGATTCAGGATGCCGGTTACTCTGTCAGCAAACTGGAACGCGTCAACCAGACGGTTGATGCAATTCAAGCCGAAGTGGCGAAGGCCGAGCAGAAAACGGGCAGCAAATGATGGCCGCAGAGATTAATCATCTGCAAGCCAGCAAACGGCTCAACCTGCTGTCACTGTTTACCAGCGGCTCTACGCTGATTTGCTGCGCCTTGCCTGCCACACTGGTTGCCATCGGGTCAGTCGCTACCTTAACC
>CAKZJM010000295.1 GCA_936943315.1 uncultured Methylophilus sp.
TGCAAATCGGCGCGCCAGATATGGCACTGCCGCGATTGAATAACTGGGGTTTCTGGATTCTGCCACCGTCAGCGATCCTGTTAACTCTGCCGTTTACCCTGGCGCTGTTCGGTGTGGGTGATGGTGCACTGGCGACGGGCTGGACATTCTATCCACCGTTGTCTGTGCAAGGTGGTATCGGTGTGGACTTTGCCATTTTTGCGGTTCACCTGCTGGGTATTTCGTCAGTGCTGGGTTCAATCAACATCATTGTGACCATTTACAACATGCGCGCACCTGGCATGACATTGATGAAAATGCCGATGTTTGCCTGGGGCTGGCTGATTACTGCATTCTTGCTGATTGCCACCATTCCTGTGCTGGCGGGTGCCGTGACCATGTTGCTGACTGACCGTCACTTTGGCACACACTTCTTTGATGCTGCCGGTGGTGGCGACCCGATCATGTTCCAGCATTTGTTCTGGTTCTTTGGTCACCCTGAAGTGTATATCCTGCTGTTGCCAGTTTGGGGCTTTATCCCACAAATTCTGCAAACATTCAGCCGTAAACCGATGTATGGCTACAAGGCGCAAGTGTATTCCTTGTGGGCGATTGGTGCGCTGGCTGTCGTGGTATGGGCACACCACTTCTTTACTGCCGGTATGCCAGTGCCTGCCTTGCTGTACTTTATGTATAGCACCATGGCGATTTCACTGCCGCTGGCGGTATTGTTCTACTGCTGGATCCGCACCATGTGGAAAGGCTCCATGAGCTTTGAAACACCGATGCTGTTCACTGTTGGCTGGATCATCCTGTTTGGTGTAGGTGGCCTGACTGGTCTGGTGCTGGCTGACGTGGCCGCCGATGCGCAATACCACAATAGCTATTTCGTGGTTGCTCACTTCCACTACACCCTGTTTGCCGGTGGCATCATGGGCATTATGGCGGGTGTGTATTACTGGCTGCCAAAAATGACCGGCCATATGTACAACGAGAAGTTGGGTAAATTGCACTTCTGGTTAACCGCCATTTCATTTAACGTGACCTTTATTCCACAGTTCTTTGTGGGTCTGGCCGGCATGCCCCGTCGTATTCCTGACTATGCATTGCAATTCGCAGAATTCAATATGATTTCTACGATAGGTGCATTTGTGCTTGGCCTGTCCCAGTTGCTGTTTGTCTACATCATCATTAGTTGCGTCAAGGGTGGCAAACAGGCGACAGATAAAGTGTGGGAGGGCGCGCAAGGCCTGGAGTGGACATTGCCATCGCCACCGCCATACCACAGCTTTACCGAACAGCCGGTTGTTAAATAAAGACTTGAGAGGCCAAGCAATCATGATTCTGTGATTGATTGGCCTTGTGTTAAAGGTTGAAGTATTTTGAGTGATCCCAAGCAGTCTAATAACCGAAAAATTGCATGGCTGTTAGCAGTGGTTGCCATTCTGTGGTACCTGGTTTCGATGTTTACGATTTGGAAGTAAACGGGTTGTTGCAAGCGTTATGGCTTTAAAACAAGATCAGGTAGCGGCCAATAAAAAGTTGGCTTTGAAATTGGTGTGGATCATTGCTGGCGCACTGTTGTTTGCTTTTGCTCTGGTGCCCTTGTATGACGTGATTTGTTCGGTCACGGGGCTCAATGGCAAAACAAAAAACTCCGCCGAAACAGCAGCAAAAGCGGTGGTAGATTTAAATCGGGAAGTCACTGTGCAGTTTGTGTCATCGGTCATGCCAGGCCTGGGTTGGAATTTCTACCCCAAGCAAAGCAGTGTAGTCGTACATCCTGGCCAAGTGACAACCGTGATGTTTGAAGCGAAGAACATTACAAGTGAAGAAGTGGCCGGACAAGCCATTCCGAGCGTGACACCAGGCAAGGCTTCGGCCCACTTGAAAAAAATAGAGTGTTTCTGCTTTGTCAGGCAATCATTAAAGCCTGGTGAGGTAAAGGCGTTGCCACTGCGGTTTTTTGTCAGTGCCGACTTGCCTAAAGATGTACAAGAAATGACATTGTCGTATTCGTTTTTTCCGGCAAGTCAGCAATAAATAATATGAGTAATACAATTAAAGGATAGGGAGTTAATGCATGGCTAGTCATTCAGAAAATCACTATTTTGTCCCGCATGGCAGCATATACCCGGCGTTGATTTCCGTCGGTTTGCTGTCGATGGCCAGTGGTTTTGTTTTTAATGTCACGGGTTCAGATACCCGCATGGATGGTTCGATCAAGAATCCTGCGCTGTCCTATCTGGCCACGCCTGGCAAATACATGATGTATATTGGTGTGGCGATTGTGTTGGCAATGATGTTCAAGTGGCTGAGTACCGTGGTCACGGAGAGCATTACGGGGCAATACAAAAAATGGGAAGACAAGTCTTTCCGCATCGGCATGATCGTTTTTATCTGTTCAGAGGTGGCCTTCTTTGCCGCTTTCTTTGGTGCGCTGTTCTACATGCGGGTGTTATCCGTGCCTGATTTGGCTTCTTATGCGCCAGACATCACACCTTATAAAGACTTCTTGAGCACATGGCCATCACAAGGGCCAGGCGGTACTGTGCTGGGCGAGGCTTACAAACCTAATCCTTCTTTCCACCCCATGACCTGGAGTGGCTTGCCGCTGATCAACACCCTGTTACTCTTAAGTTCAGGCGCCACCATTACCTGGGCTCACTGGGGCTTGATCAAGAATAACCGCAAACAGTTGGTGATTGGCCTGTTTCTGACCATTACGCTGGGGGTGACTTTCTTGTGCTGCCAGGCTGCCGAGTACCATCATGCCTATACTGAAATGGGGTTAACGCTTAAATCGGGCGCTTATGGTGCGACCTTTTTTATGTTGACCGGGTTTCACGGCTTTCATGTGACCATCGGGACACTGATGCTGATTGTGATTTGGTTGCGCAGTATCAAAGGCCACTTTACGCCTGAGCATCACTTTGGTTTTGAGGGTGTCGCCTGGTACTGGCACTTTGTGGATGTGGTGTGGTTAGGCCTGTACATTTTTGTGTACATGCTCTAATCAACAAAAAGGGCGCATTGAGCGCCCTTTTTAATCGATTTTGAAGTTAAAGCGTATGGCCGACGTAGCCAAAGTGTGCTGCGATGATCAATACGATGAACAGGAAAATGGATAAGCCAATGCGCAGGGTAAGCGCTTTAACCGTGCGGCTTGAGCCACGTTTGTCCTTAAGCAAAAAAAGCAGGGCGGAGAATAAGCTGCCAATAATGACGATAAGTATCAAAATGGTGGCAATTTTAATGAACATGGTGTGATCTCTCTGTAATTTGATGACATTATGGGCTGTAAGCAGGAAAATGCAAATACCCTTGGGAAATTATGTTGTTCGTGTACGCTGGATGGTGGTGTGTGTGATGGTACTGGCAATATGGAGCTGCGTGCGACTTGGTTTTTGGCAATGGCATAAAGCCGAGCAAAAACAGGAAATCACACGCGCGTTGACCCGTCATGCCGGTGCCTTGACTGTGCAGGCGCAAGACTTGGCCGATGCTGCCAACGTGGAGGCCTTGCATTTGCAGACAGTGGAATTCAAAGGGCATTACCTGCCTCAATTCAGTTTTTTTCTAGACAATCAGGTAGAGCAAGGGCAGGCCGGGTTTCAAGTGATCACTCCTTTTTTGCTCAGTGACCAGCAACACATTGTCTGGGTAAACCGTGGCTGGGTGCCAGGCTACGCCGATCATCAAAAACTACCAACTGTGGTGACCTCGAAAACCGAGCAAGTCATCAAAGGCTTGTTCTGGCAGCAAACCAAGGTGGGCTTCCGGCTGGATAAGCCTGGCGAGAGCTGGCAGGCCGTTCAGCCGGTCATTGACTTTGCTTATCTGCGACAGCATGTCCCGTACCGCTTCCCCGACGTGGTGCTTAAGCTAGACCCAACAATGCCTGAGGGTTATGTACGCCATTGGGACGTGCCTGCCGGACAAGTGGAAAAACATCTTAGTTATGCTTATCAATGGTTTGGGTTTGCTTTGGCCAGCCTGGTGATTGGCATATATCAAATGATAGAGAAGCGTGCTTGATGATGACCCCTGACGAGACAACAACTTTAGCCCCCGTGGATCCGGCGCAGCAGCGCAAAGGCCGCATGATTTTTTTATTGCTGGCGATCTTTTTTACCGTGCCGCTTTTGGTCGTCGTGGCGATGATTAAGTTTGATTGGCGGCCAAATGGTAAAAGTTATGGTCAGCTGATTCAACCACCGGTGTCCATCGCGCACTCCACGCATTGGGTGAGTGACCAACAGCAAGCTCTGCCCGCGTTCTGGCAAGACAAATGGAATATTGTGCTGATTGCGCGCGAATGTGATGCCGGGTGCATGCAACGCTTATACGATTTAAGGCAGATTTATGTTTCCATGTACAAGGACATGGTGCGCGTGCAGCGCGTGCTGATCACCCAGCAAGCGGATACCACGCCGATTCGTGCACGCTATCCTGATCTGCTGATCATTAATGGGCAGGCTGATCAGGTGACAGAACTGGGAGGCCTACTGAGCGGTGGCGGCCAGAATACCCTGGATGCCCACCGCGTATATTTTATTGATCCGCTGGGCAACGTCATGATGCAATATGGTCCCGACATGGAGGCCAAGTGGATACGCAAGGATCTGGTGAAATTGTTAAAGGCTTCGTGGGCAGGTTAGTCGATGTTTAAAGCATTTAGTATCGTGGCCGCGGTAGTGGCTTTTTGTGTGGTTGTGCTGGGCTCGTATGTGCGGTTGTCGGATGCTGGCCTGGGTTGCCCCGACTGGCCAGGCTGTTATGGCGCGCTGACGGTGCCACAGAGCGAAGCGGCGATTCAATCAGCACAGCAGGCGTATCCAGACAAACCGGTAGAACATGCCAAGGCCTGGAAAGAAATGGCCCATCGTTACCTGGCCGGTAGCTTGGGCTTATTGGTTGTGGCTTTGGCGGTCTTGGCTTACCGTCGTCGCAATGAAATTCGCACGCCCTGGCAGCTCTCGGCAGCCTTGGTGGCATTGATCATCATGCAGGCATTGCTGGGGATGTGGACGGTGACTTTATTGCTCAAACCCGTCATCGTCACGTTGCATTTGCTGGGAGGCATGACCACATTGGCTGTGCTGAGCTGGATCGCTTTTCGCCACCTGGATAAGCCACAGGTGACGTTGCCAGCAGGCCAGCTAGGCTGGTTACGCCTGGCGTTGCTGGTGTGGATTGCGCAAGTGTTACTGGGGGGCTGGACCAGCAGTAATTATGCGGCTTTGGCCTGTACGGATTTCCCTACTTGTCATGGCATGTGGTGGCCAGAGATGGATGTCAGTGATGCTTTTCACCTCACGCGTGCGCTGGGTGAAAGCCGTGACGGTGGCCAACTGCATCTGGATGCATTGGCCGCTATTCAGTGGGTGCACCGGCTAGGCGCTGTGGTGGTGCTGGTTTGGATGGGTCTGGCGGCAAACATATTATTACAGCGTCAACACACCCGCGTCTTAGCCTGGAGTTTGATGGCAATCGTGTTATGCCAGATTGCAGTGGGGATAGGCAACCTGCTCTTGCAACTGCCATTGGTACTGGCGGTATTACATAATGCAGGGGCCGCTTTGTTGGGGGTATGTCTGGTGGCGATCAATGCCAGACTGAGGAAAATATCTAATTAAAAAGTAAGGGGAAGATTATGCAGACAACCTTGATGACGCAACTGTCGACGGCCAAAATGAGCCTGCGACATTTTTACGCCTTATGTAAACCACGGGTGACGGCGTTAATCGTCTTTACCGCTATCATCGGCATGTTTATGGCCACGCCTGGGATGGTGCCGCTGCAAGTGTTACTCGCAGCGACAGTGGGCATTGCGTTTGCGTCAGGCGCGGCAGCGGCATTTAACTGCCTGATTGAGCACAAGATTGATGCCATGATGGCGCGGACTCGTGCGCGTCCGCTGCCGACCGGCCAATTGTCACAGATGGAAACCTTGCTGTTTGCCAGTGTCCTCGGCGGCATCGGCTTGAGCATTCTTTATTATTGGGTGAACCCTCTCACCATGTGGCTTACCTTAGGCACCTTTGTCGGGTATGCCGTGATTTACACCGTGTTTCTCAAGCCTGCCACGCCCATGAATATTGTGATTGGCGGTGCGTCTGGTGCCATGCCACCCATCCTGGGTTGGGCTGCCGTCAATAATACGGTGTCGCCGGAATCTCTGGTGATGTTCCTGATCATTTTTGCCTGGACACCTCCGCATTTCTGGGCGCTGGCCTTATATCGCCGTGAAGAATATGCCAAAGTCGGTATGCCGATGTTGCCGGTGACACATGGCGAACAATTCACCTTGCTGCATATCCTGCTGTATAC
>CAKZJM010000296.1 GCA_936943315.1 uncultured Methylophilus sp.
CCTACATGTATTCGACCTACGACGAAGAGTGCGAATCCAACCCGACCGACAAGAAAAAAATCATGGTATTGGGTGGTGGCCCAAACCGTATCGGCCAAGGTATTGAGTTTGACTATTGCTGTGTACATGCCGCTTTTGCCATGCGTGAAGACGGTTACGAAACCATTATGGTTAACTGTAACCCGGAGACTGTGTCTACTGACTACGATACCTCCGACCGTCTGTACTTTGAGCCAGTGACGCTGGAAGATGTGCTCGAAATCGTCAACATCGAAAAACCGGTGGGCGTGATTGTGCAATACGGCGGTCAAACCCCATTGAAACTGGCGCGTGACCTGGAAAAAGCAGGGGTGCCTATCATTGGCACGACTCCAGATGCGATTGACCGTGCTGAAGACCGTGAGCGTTTCCAGCAGATGCTGCATAGCCTGAACCTCAAGCAGCCGCCTAACCGCACGGCGCGTGCACCTGAAGAAGCGATCCGCCTGGCAACCGAAATCGGTTATCCACTGGTGGTGCGTCCTTCTTATGTACTGGGCGGCCGTGCGATGGAAATCGTGCATGAGCAAAGCCAGCTTGAGCGCTATATGCGTGAAGCCGTGAAGGTCTCCAACGAGTCTCCAGTCTTGCTGGACCGCTTCCTCAATGATGCGATCGAGGTGGATGTGGATGCGCTCAGCGATGGCGAAGATGTGCTGATCGGCGGCATCATGCAGCACGTGGAGCAAGCGGGTGTGCACTCCGGTGACTCTGCCTGTTCATTGCCACCTTACAGCCTGAGCGACAGCCTGCAAGATGAATTACGCAGACAAACTGTGCAAATGGCGAAAGCGCTTGGCGTCAAAGGTCTGATGAACGTACAGTTTGCCGTACAGAATACCGAGCAGGGCGAAGTGGTTTACGTGCTGGAAGTCAACCCGCGTGCATCACGAACCGTTCCGTTCGTCTCTAAAGCCTGTGGTTTGCAACTGGCCAAGATTGCTGCCCGTTGCATGGCCGGTCAGACCCTGAAGTCACAAGGCGTGACCAAAGAAGTGATTCCACCTTATTACTCGGTCAAAGAAGCGGTGTTCCCATTCATCAAGTTCCCAGGCGTGGATACTATCCTGGGGCCTGAAATGAAATCGACCGGTGAAGTGATGGGTGTAGGTAACACCTTTGCAGAAGCCTTTGTGAAGTCGCAGCTGGGCGCGTCGGTGAAGATGCCTACTGGCGGCAGGGCGTTTATCAGCGTGCGTAATGAAGACCACAAAAAAGTGATCGACATTGCCAACGACCTGGTGAAACTGGGCTTTACCCTGGTGGCGACCAAAGGCACGGCACGTGCCCTGGCTGAACAAGGTCTGGAAGTGACGCCCGTGAACAAAGTGGCTGAAGGTCGCCCGCATATTGTCGACATGATCAAGAACGATGAGATCAGTTTGATTGTCAATGTGACTGAAGACAAAAAAGCCATTACAGACTCTTATGAAATCCGTCGTAGTGCGTTGCAAAATAAAGTTACTTATTACACCACCTTGGCGGGCGCGCGCGCGGCGTGTATCGGTATGGCACAAAGCAAGGACATGGATGTCTATTCGGTGCAAGACTTGCACAAACGCCTTGCTTAACATACACTAGGCTTAATTGATATTTGAAATAAGCCACGCTCATCCGGGTGTGGTTTATTTTTTTTATACTCATTTTTTGAAGGTATTTCATCATGGCAGTACATCAAATTCCTGTCACCGTGAAAGGTGCAGAATTGCTCAAAGAAGAATTACAACGTTTGCGTGCGGTGGATAGACCCAACATCATCCAGGCAATTGCAGAGGCACGTGCGCAGGGCGATTTGTCTGAAAATGCAGAATATGAATCCGCCAAAGAGCGTCAGAGCTTTATTGAAGGCCGTATTTCTGAGCTGGAAGCCAAGCTTTCAAACTTGCAGATCATTGACCCAACCACTTTGAATGCCGAAGGCCGTGTGGTGTTTGGTGCGACCGTGCGTTTTGAAGACCTGGATTCTGGTGATGCCAAAACCTATCAGATCGTGGGTGAAGACGAAGCTGATATCAAAAATGGCAAGATTTCTGTCAGCTCACCCATTGCACGTGGCCTGATCGGCAAGTCAGAAGGTGAAGTGGTTGAAGTCCAGTCACCGGGCGGCGTCAAAGAATACGAAATCATTGAGGTCCTCTACGTTTAAAAGTATACGGTTAGGAGCGCAAGCGCATGGCTAAACAATCAGGACTGACAGGATGGCTGAATCCGTTATTGCTGACGTTTTGGGTAGGAGCTTTATGGATGACCGCCATCACTGCCAGCGTGTTGTTCCAGACTATTCCTGACCGACAGCTTGCCGGGCAAGTGGCAGGCCGCTTGTTTACCATCGTCAGCTATATCGGCCTCGGCAGTGGCTTGTGGTTGCTCGTGCAGCGTCTGGCAAGTGAAAGCTTTTCTGCCTTTAAACAAGGCTTGTTCTGGGTGGTGCTCACGATGTGGGTGCTGGTACTGATTGGCGAGTTTGGCATTCAGCCTTTGCTGGCACAATTAAAAGCCAGTGCGTTGCCTAATGATGTGATGCAAAGCGTATTTGCCAGCCGATTCAGAACCTGGCACGGCGTGGCCAGTATTGCCTATCTGGTGGAATGTTTGCTAGGTGTCTGGCTGGTGGTCAAATCCAGCTAGCAGCAATAAAAAACGCGCAAAGGTTTGCGCGTTTTTTATTGAGTGGTTAAGTGGCTTACAGTTTAGGGATGACAATCTTGGCGGAAGCCTTGACTGTCTCGCTGTCACGGTAAAATACCAGTTGTTTGCCAATATGGTGCACCGCAATGGCATTCGCTTTATCGGCGATTTCTTCCAGCAGGGATTTGCGCAGTTCGCGGTCATCCCCTGCCACTTGTACTTTAATCAGTTCGTGGGCATTGAGGCTAACATCAATTTCTTTTAACACGGCGTCGGTCAGGCCATTGTTGCCTATCCTGACCACAGGATTTAAATTGTGAGCCAGGCCACGTAAATAAGCGATTTGTTTGCTGTTTAATTGCATGCAAAAATATTCCTTGAAAACAGACCGCATTTTAGCATGAAGCAGGAATTCCCCCTATGAAACCCTCCAAAACCAGCAAGGCATGGATGCAAGAGCATCTCAATGACGAGTTTGTAAAACGCGCGCAAAAAGAGGGCTACCGTGCCCGCGCCGCCTACAAGTTACTGGAGATCGATGACAAAGACAAACTGATCAAGCCAGGGATGACGGTGGTGGACCTGGGTTCCACGCCTGGCAGTTGGTCGCAGGTGGCGGTACAGCGCATCAAGGGGCAAGGGCGGGTCATCGCACTCGATCTGCTGGATATGCATCCTATCCCAGGGGTCGATTTCATTTGTGGCGATTTCCGAGAAGAAGAGGTGCTGAAACAACTCGAATCTTCGCTGAATGGCAAACCGGTGGACCTGGTGATTGCCGACATGGCGCCTAATATGAGTGGACTGAAAGATGTGGATCAGGCCGGTGCGGCCTATTTAACTGAACTCGCGCTGGATTTTTGTCAGCACTGGCTGAAACCGGGCGGCAACTTTCTGGTCAAAGTGTTTATTGGCAGCGGATTCGATGAGATTGTTAAACAAATGCGCGGTCAGTTCGAAAAGGTCGTGACACGCAAACCAAAGGCTTCACGTGACCGTAGTAGTGAAGTCTATTTGCTGGGCTTACATCGAAAACCCTGAATTGCATCACTTTTACACCTTTAGTTTTCGTCGCACAAGCAAATAATTGGGTATACAATGCGATTCAAGGCTTGAAAAAATTTGTTTTACCTCCATTGTTTCAGATAGGGACTTTCCCGCCTTTTGTTTTTAAAGTTAAGGAACCACTTTGAATAATCTACTGAAAAATATCGCGATTTGGGTAGCTATCGCCTTGTTGCTGATGACGGTATTTAATCAATTCAACGGCACAGGCAGAAGTGGCGGCCAAGTGGTTTACTCCCAGTTTATGCAAGAGGTCAAAGATGGCCGTGTTGCAAAAGTACAAATTGATGGCCGCTCACTGCATGTGACGACCAATGAAGGCAAGAGCTACGACACGTTCTCGCCTTCTGACCCATGGCTGGTCTCCGACCTGCTCAAGAATAATGTCATTGTAGAAGCCAAACCCGAAGAGCATGAGTCCATGCTCATGAGTATCTTCGTGTCATGGTTCCCAATGATTCTGCTCATCGGTGTCTGGATTTTCTTCATGCGCCAGATGCAAGGCGGTGGCAAAGGTGGTGGTCCATTCTCTTTCGGCAAAAGCAAGGCTCGCCAACTGGATGAGTCTAACAACAGCACCACGTTTGCGGATGTGGCTGGTTGCGATGAAGCCAAAGAAGAAGTGGCTGAACTCGTTGAATTCTTGAAAGACCCAAGCAAGTTCCAGAAACTGGGCGGCCGTATTCCACGTGGTGTGTTGATGGTTGGCCCGCCAGGGACAGGTAAAACCTTGCTGGCACGCGCGATTGCAGGTGAAGCCAAGGTGCCGTTCTTCAGCATTTCTGGTTCAGACTTTGTTGAGATGTTTGTCGGTGTGGGTGCTGCGCGTGTGCGTGACATGTTTGAAACCGCCAAGAAAAACTCCCCTTGTATCGTGTTTATCGATGAGATTGATGCGGTGGGCCGTCATCGTGGCGCCGGTACAGGTGGCGGTAACGACGAGCGTGAACAGACACTGAACCAGATGTTGGTTGAGATGGATGGTTTTGAAGCTAACTCAGGCGTGATTGTGATTGCGGCGACTAACCGTGCAGACG
>CAKZJM010000297.1 GCA_936943315.1 uncultured Methylophilus sp.
CATGGTCACGTGCAGCGTATTGCCTGCACCTTGTATCACCATGCCCAGCGAATCCCCGACCAGCAAGACATCGACGCCCGCGAGTTCGAGCAGCTTGGCAAACGTTGCGTCATAACAGGTGAGCATGGCGACTTTCTCGCCAACCTTCGCCTTTGTAAGCAGGGTATTGAGCATCTGTTTTGAGTGATCCGGTGTGATAGGCCCGACGTTGGTGCGTATCACACTTCAATTAAAAGTTAGGATTAAAGTACTCGCGGCTGCTCTTGATCTGACTAATCCGCTCGATCAGCAAATTAAAGGCATCCGGGTCTTTAATGATATTGAGCTTTTCGTTGTTGACGATCAGCAAAGGTGAGGCATCGTAAGCATGGAAAAATTCACTGTAAGCCTCGGCCAGGCGGGCAATATACTCGCGTGGCATGTCTTGCTCGTAGCTGATATTGCGCTCTTCAATGCGGTCCATGAGTGCATCCACCGGGGTTTGCAGATAAACCACCAAATCGGGTTTTGGCGCCTTTAGTTGCAGGTGGTGGTAAATCTGGTGATACAGCGAATACTCTTCGTCATCCAGGTTCAGGCGCGCAAATAACGGGTCTTTTTCCAGGAAAAAATCGGAGACAGTGGGCTGACCAAACATGTCGCGCTGCGCCATGTCTTCAATCTGCCGTGAACGCTGAAACAGGAAAAACAACTGCGTGGGCAAGGCGTAACGCTGGGCATCCTGGTAAAAGCGGGTGAGGAATGGATTAGCCTCGGCTTTTTCGGATAGCAACTCGACTGAAAATTTATCTGCCAGCATGCGTGCCAGCGTGGTCTTGCCACTACCAATCGGGCCTTCGATGACAACATAAGGGAAGCGGGTAAACATGAAGATTGCTCGTCTAGCGGATTGAATTCAGATCCAGTTTGCGCACGTCGTCGTGCTTGTTAGTTGCCGACCATTCTACAACACTCTGCCCGGATGGCAGCACAAAGTCCGGCACAATTTCAGCCAGCGGCATCACTACAAAGCCGCGCTCATGCATGCGCGGGTGCGGCAACTTCAGCAGCTGTGACTCCAGATGCATACCGTCATAATCGAGCAGGTCCAGATCCAAAATACGCGGCGCATTCGGGAAGGGGCGTTCACGGCCAAACGTCTGCTCAATATCGAGCAGCAACTGCATCAATTGCGGTGCGGGCATCTCAGTCGCCATTTGCACCACGGCATTGATAAAGTCCGGCTGATTATCGTAGCCTACGGGCGCCGTTGCATACAGGCTGGAGGCCTTGATTAACGATAATCCCGGGGTATTCGATAACACCTCAATCGCTTTACTGACCTGTGTTTGTGGCTGCTGCAAATTGCTGCCGAGGGCAATCAGGGCTAGCGCCATTAAGCAGATTCCCCACCTGCAGGTTTTTTCTTGCGCGGCTTGCGGCGACGTTTTTTAACCGCACCGTTATCCGGCAGCAGCATCGCTGTACGCTCATCGGTGCCGGCATCAGCAAACCGCGTCCACCAGTCACCGATTTCTTGCGGCAACTCACCAGACGCACAACGCAACAGCAAGAAATCATAGCCTGCGCGGTATTTCGGGTTGGTGAGCAAGGCATACGGGCGCTTGCCTGAGCGCTGCTCAAAGCGGGGCTGCATGGCCCAGATTTCTTTCATGGTCGAGGTATAGCGGTTATGAATCGCCATTTTCTCACCCTGCTTGTCGATGACCTCGTTCATGGCCTCATGTAAGGCCGGAATCATATGCTCACCACGCTTCTGGTTTTCTTGCCAGGCGAGCAATACCTCATGCCATAGCAAGGTGGCAAACAAAAAGCTGGGGTTAGAAGACTTGCCAGACAAAATACGTTCGTCGGTATTCTTAAGCGCCAGCATGACAAACTTTTCACCCAGCGGCTGTTCCAGCACCACGTCGAGCAAAGGCAGCAAGCCATGATGCAGATGCTGCGTACGCAAGGCATTGATACTTTCGATGGCATGCCCCGATAAAAACAGCTTGAGCATCTCGTCGAACAGGCGGCTGGGCGGCACATCTTCCAGCAGGTCGGCCAGTTTGCGTATTGGTGCTTCCGTATCCCGTTCCAGCTTTAGCCCTAACTTGGCCGATAACCGCACCGCGCGCAGCATGCGTACAGGGTCCTCCTGATAGCGCTTGACCGGGTCACCGATGATGCGCAACGTTTTGGCGCGAATATCTGCGACGCCATTGTGAAAGTCCAGCACCTCTTGCCGTTTGGGGTCGTAATACAGCGCGTTTGCCGTAAAATCACGGCGGACAGAGTCTTCTTCGATGCTGCCAAATACGTTGTCACGGATAATACGGCCACTGTCGTTCGTTTCAGAGTCACCCTCACTCAGATGGTGGCCTCTAAAAGTCGAAACCTCTATCGTTTCATGCCCCCACAATACATGCACCAAACGGAAACGACGGCCAATAATGCGTGAGCGGCGAAACACTTTGTGTACCTGCTCAGGCGTGGCGTTGGTCGCCACATCGAAATCTTTCGGGGGATGATTGAGCAACAAGTCGCGCACGGCCCCGCCGACGATGTAGGCTTTAAACCCGGCTTTTTGCAGTTGGTCACAGGTTTTAAGCGCCGCCTGGCTGATATGCTTCTGGTTGATTTTATGTTTACCCGCCTGAATAATTTGCGCGGCGGGTAATTGAGTGTGGGTATTCGCCTTAGCACGGCGACGGAATACTTTTTGTAGTAATTGTTTAATCATTATTTTTGCATTTCGAGCACTGGCAAGACCAGGCTACAGTTTATGTTGGTTATTCCACAATACATCCGGCACGCCTGCATGCCGGTTAAGTGTACGACACAGGACAAACAGTAAATCAGAGAGGCGGTTCAGATATTGCAACGCCACTGGCGTCACCGGTGACTGCCCATGTAAGGCATGCAATACACGTTCGGCCCGGCGGCATACCGTGCGCGCCAAATGGCACACCGCTGCTGCCCGGCTGCCGCCCGGCAAGATAAACTCCTTCAACGGAGTTAACACTTCGTTCCAGGCATCCAGTGTCAGCTCAAGAAACGTCACCCGACCCGCCTGGATAAAATGATGACCCGGCATACACAACTCACCGCCTAGGTCGAACAAATCATGCTGCACCGCCAGCAAACAATCACGCACCTCGTCCGCCAATTCTTCAACCAGCAACATGCCAATCACGGCATTCAGCTCGTCGACCTCGCCCATAGCCTCCACGCGTAAGTCATGTTTTGCCACGCGCGAGCCATCACCCAGCCCTGTTGTGCCGCTATCACCCGTGCGTGTGTAAATTTTACTGAGCCGGTTGGCCATGCCTGACACCTGTCTAAAATCCGATATAATCCAACCATTATAAATCATACCGTGCCATTTCGATGTGCTCAGCGATTGCAGTCAACGCCCCGGTCGGGGTGATGGATTCCGGGGTCGGCGGCCTCAGCGTACTCCAGCATTTAACCCGCCAACTGCCACACGAACATTTCACCTATTTTGCCGACAGTGCGAATGCGCCTTACGGCAATAAAACCCCCACCGAAATCCAGCAACGTTGCTTCACCATCGCAGATACACTGATCGCACAAGGCGCCAAAGCGCTGGTTGTCGCCTGTAACACCGCCACCGCTGCCGCTATCGGCACCATGCGGCAGCACTACACCCTTCCCATTATCGGCATGGAACCTGCCGTCAAACCTGCCGCCGCCGCCAGCAAACACGGCATCATCGGTGTACTCGCCACCACGGGCACCCTGCAAAGCGCACAATTTGCCGCCCTGCTAGAACATTATGGCCAAGGCGTGCAAGTCGTCACCCAGGCCTGCGTCGGCCTGGTCGAGTGTATAGAACAAGGTCAACTCGACACCCCTCACACGCTTGCACTTTTAAAACAATACTGCCAGCCACTAATGGCCGCTGGTGCTGACACCATCGTACTCGGCTGCACGCACTACCCTTTTGTACGCAAACATATTCAAGCAATTGTGGGGCCGGATGTTACTTTGATTGACACTGGCGCGGCGGTGGCGAAACGTTTACAGCAGGTGTTAGCGCAACGGGAGTTGCTTAACACAGCCTCAGAAGCGGGGGATTATGTGTTTTTGACGAGTGGTACGGAAGAGACTGAGCGGGTGATGCAGAAGCTGTGGGGACTAATCACCTAATCTTTTTTGAATAACAAAGTCTTTGAGAAGGTAATTCTTCCGGATTTTGATATTTCTATCGACTCTTGAAACGGTTTGTTTCGCCTGTAGGCGAGTCACTTTCTGGTGCTTGTCCCCCAGAAAGTAACCAAAGAGGACGACACC